>JAGGTT010000174.1 GCA_021163565.1 Candidatus Tharpella sp. | reverse complement strand
CGCAAGCGCTTGGTACGCAACGGCTGATGGAGAAATTTGCCAATCTTCTGGAGGTCACAGCTATGATTGGCAATACAAAATTTACAGCGGCCGTCATTAGTCGAAACCAACAAACGAAAGGCAATCTGACGAAGTTTAAGAATCTCCTCACTATCGGTTTTGACTACCATCCCCTCACTAATCCGGCACCGACAGGAAGCCACCGGAGCCGGTTCGCCCTCGATCTCCACGAGACAGCGACGACAGGAAGCCGGGGGATCATCCATTCCTTCGATAAAACAGAGGTTAGGGATATAAATATCATTTTCGAGACAGACCGGCAAAAGATAAGAGCCGGCCGGGGCCGTAATTTTTTTCTCATCAACCGTTATAGTAACCAAATTTTTACTCATTATTTACTCTCTTCCTTGTCTTTTTCTTTTTCCGTTTCCGACAGCGGTTCTACACCCTGATCGGGAATCATCCCCGGGGGAGAAACCCGCCGTACGGCATCATATTCAGGAGGACAAGCATAAACACATTCACCGCACTTGACACATTTTTCCTGATCGATCGCTTTTTTACGATTACTGGTCGTAAAAATCGCGTCGGTCGGACAACAGGCGACACAGGCATCACAGCCCCTAGCACACGGCTCAAGATCGATATAGAAAGCGATCAAAGGACGACACATTTTAGCCGGACAACGTTTCTCCTCGATATGGGCCACATACTCATCACGAAAAAAGCGCAGGGTTGTCAAAACCGGATTGGGCGCAGTCTTACCCAAGCTGCAGAGCGAACCCTTGATCACAGCCTCGCTGATCTCCTCAAGATCGACCAACTCCTCCATTTTGCCCTCGCCAATCGTAATTGACCGCAAGATGTCACGCAAGTGACGAGTACCAATGCGGCAGAAAGTACATTTGCCGCACGATTCACCTTGCGTAAAATCGGTAAAATAGCGCGCCACTTCGACCATGCAGGTATTTTCGTTCATCACCACCAGACCGCCGGAACCCATCATCGCGCCAACCGATTTCAAAGAATCAAAATCGATCGCCGTCTCCATCAAGGACGCCGGCAGACAACCCCCGGAGGGTCCGCCGATCTGCACCGCTTTGAGCTCCTTACCATCCTTAATCCCGCCACAAACATCAACCACCAGATGTTCCAGGGTAACCCCCATGGGAACTTCAACCAGCCCTGGATATTCAACCTCACCAACCACCGAAAAGATAGCGGTTCCAGGACTATCCTCAGTACCGATAGAACGAAACCATTGATGACCATTGCGGATTATCGAGGGCACTGTGGAAAGGGTTTTAACATTATTAATCACCGTTGGCAGGCCCTCAAATCCAGCCACCGCCGGATATGGCGGCCGGGGCTGGGGCATGCCCCGGTTTCCACTAAGCGATTCGATCAAAGCCGTCTCTTCACCACAAACAAAAGCCCCGGAACCCTGAAAAACTGTAACTTCCAGAGAGAAATCACTCCCCAAGATATTCATGCCCAATATATTTTTACTTTCAGCCTGAGCAATCGCTTGTTTCATAATCTTAACGGCCAGCGGATATTCGGCCCGAATATAGAGCAAGGCCCGTTCGGCCCCAATTGCCAACGCCGCCAGAGCCAGACCTTCGAGCACCTGGTGCGGATTACTTTCGAGCAGGGTTCGATCCATGTAGGCTCCGGGATCACCCTCATCACCATTACAGATAACCATTTTCGGCGTTTTCTCAACTTTGCGGGCAATCTCCCATTTGCGACCAGCTGGGAAACCGGCCCCGCCGCGCCCGCGCAGATTGGCGGACTTAACCTCTTCAAGCACCCAGGCCCCGCCTTTTTCGAGCCCTTGAGCCAAAGAGAGATAACCGCCAACCGCCAGATAATGGTCAATTTCATCCGGGTCAATCAGACCGCAATGCTCCATCACCACCCGATTTTCATAAAGATAACGCGGATAATCCATCAGCGTCGGGAAATTTTCATCGGCTTCAAGAGCCCCGATCATATATTCGTAACAGGGATCGCTGCCGTCTTTAAGAAAGGATCGGACTAAAATTCCGGCCTCACCAGCCCCGATTTTCTGGTAGAGAAGCGACGGAAAACCGGGATTTTGGATTATCACCAGAGGCTCGGCATAGCAGTGACCCAGACAACCAACCTTTTCGATCCTCGCCTCAATCCCATTATCTTTAAGCACCTCTTCAAATCCGGCAATCGTCTCCAGCGCTCCAGCCGCCCGGCCACAGGTAGCACAACCGACATAGATCACCGGAATCGGCGACTCTTTCAACTCTTTAACCCGCTCTTTGGCCCGCTCGGCATACACCTTAAGGTGCTCTTTGGGACTACCCGTTGGCTGCTTCATTTTTCATCTGCTCCCGCGCTGCCATCTCGTTGCGCACTTCAATCTCGGTTATTATTCCTTCCACTTTGCTCGGAGTCACATAGGCTTCAACCTTCTCGCCGACAACCACCGCCGGGGCCAGAGCACAACAACCGATACAGGCAACCCGCTCCAGGCTATATTCCCGATCAGCAGAGGTCTCCCCCTCTTTGATCTGCAAGCGTCGTTCAAAATTTTCCATAAGAATCTCGCCGCCCTTGACATGGCAGGCAGTACCTAAACAGACTTTGATCGGATTACGGCCCGGGGGGTTGAAGCGAAACTGATTATAAAACGTCGCGATACCGTAAACTTTGCCGATGGTGGTCTGCACATGATCAGCAACCATATTCAAGGCAAGTCGGGGCAGATAGCCATGTTTTGCCTGAATCTCCTGCAGGATTGGAATGAGCTGGGAAACCTCATGTGAAAAAGCCGGCAATTCATCCACAACCGCCTGTAATACCTGATATTCCTCTTCATCGACAGCCGCCCTCTCAGTCTCATTCAGAGCGGCCAGTAATTGATCCAACATCTTATTTTTTCTCCTCATCAATTATAGAGGCTAAATAGTGATTGAACCTGTCGTTCAATCAGAAATGCCGTGCATTTATTTTCCAACGCCTGCAACTTCCGGCGAAACAATAAAATTTCTCGCTCGACCTCATCCCGACAATCATAACTTATGATGGCCAGGCTTCTGTAAATAAACATAAAATCATGTTCCGGACCGACCAGGCGATCATCTCCGGCGCAAACCACAAGAAGATCACTACGCATCGGCGGACAGATGAAATTAATACAGAGAGGACCTTTCAAAACCCCCAAGGTACATCCGGCGGCGGAAAAATATCGACAGTGAGCCCCGGTGATTACGGAATCATCCCGCTGACGCCGCAACCTGTAGGTACCGCCGCAAGTCCCGAGTTCGAAATTCTTTAACCGCAACTCACGCTCGCGCTGCAAACCTGAAATTATTACGGAAGCCAGATACATACGCTCAGGATCCTGCCCCTCAAGGCGAAAGATATCTCCGGCCCCGCGATGGCAGCAGCCGGGATAAACTCCTTCGAGCAATACAAACGCTTCATTTTCAGCTTCGGGCAAACGCCCGATAACTGACTGGCAGTTATAGCAATAATCACCCAGGAAATTGCTGAACAGACTATTGACCAGGCTTACCAGCTCTTTATAGGCGGCCAAACGCCATGCATCATTATCTGTAAAATCGCCTGCCAACAAGAAAAGTCCGCTCCCGCTACATTTTGCCGTTGACTGCTAACCGACCATCGGATGTTTGTCAAGATTTTTATCAACAAAATTTTTCCAGGAATTATTTTTTTCAGACCTTATAAAAATTATTGCTTGCTCTTTACATCGTGAACATTATATGATAACAGCGTAGCTCTTTAACAAGCCACTTAACGTAAGCTGGCAGACAGAGTTAAAAGCAGGGGGAATAGAAACATGTCAACTCAGGAGTACGAACAATGATAAAGATTGAAAAATACAATGAATATTACGAAAAATACCTGACCGATCTGGCGGATCACATGGATAAACCTCAGGAACAGTCAGAGCCGATCCACGTTGGTGAAAAGATCAAACATATGCGTGAAATTCAGGGTCTCTCCCTTGAGGAGTTGGCTCATAAAACCGGTTTTGATGTTGAGATGCTTGAGAACGTTGAACAGGAGAAGATAATCCCCCCGCTGGGCACGATGATTCGCCTCTCCCGAGCTTTAAATACAGTTATGAGTTCTCTCTTTTCCGATAAGGAAGAACAGAAACATTACAGCGTCTTGCGGGTCAACGATCAGAAGAGTGCCCCGTTGCCGACCGGCCGGGCCAGCTACCACAGCTATATTCCCCTGGCGGCAGACCTTAAAGACCGCCACATGGACCCCTTCATCGTCAAACTTAATCCGGAGAAAGCTAAGGATGTCGTGCCCTCGGTTCATGAAGGCGAGGAGCTTATCTACGTTATTGACGGTGAAGTTAAAATTACAGTTGAAGATAAGGTTGAAATTCTCGGTTTAGGGGATGCACTCTACCTTAAATCGACAACTCCGCATATCGTCATTACCAACACCGACAAACCGGCCTTGATCCTGGCCGTCATGTACAGCGAATAGCCCACATATCGAAAGATATCAGCCGCTACAACTCAACGGTACCGGCTGATATCTTCATTTCATACCCGACTATGCTCAATCTTGCCTCACTCTGCTTTCCTGATGACCAAAAAAGCTGCTTTTACTGCTGCCCGCCGATTCGTGACCCTGAAGCTGATCCGCTCGATAACATCGAAGAGAGACGGGCCATGCTCCGTCGAAATCGTAAAGCTATAAATGATAATATTACTTTAGGTCAGGAAATATCCGGAGAGAGCTGCTGGGGCCTGGGCTTTCTTGACGATGAGGAAAAACAGGCGGGCTGCCTGCTGCACCCGCTCCGGCATAACGGTAAAGACCTACGAAATTTAACCGGCTACCAGTTCAAATGTGCCAATGCCCTCTGCCGTGAAGCAATGGTTTTTGCTGAGTTAAACCCGGATGAACAAAATTTCTGTCTCAGTCTCTGTCTGGATATGGATTCATTCGCCTACTCCAGCCGCAGCAACCCGCTGATGCGGCTGCTGGCCTGGGAGACGATGATGGTACAGCTTATAATCATTGACGCTCAAGAAAACCGCAAGCCGTTTCTGGCTGAATACGGATTTCTCTGGCAAACCCTTGATTTCCGACTTGATGGCTATCTGGCTTTTGAGACTGCCCGTAAAAAAGGAATCGATTTTCTGCGCCATAATTTAGATCACTATATCTCCTTAAGAAACGCCCTGATAGATGAGCTGAAAAAGCTTACCGACGATCCCTCTTTCCGAACTTCTGGGGACAGAGCCCTGATTCCCGCTCACCGGCTTGAAATCCCTTTCGCCCTTTCCCGACTGCTGAAATTTGGTGCCGGACTCTGGGAACTTCCGGCAACAGAGGCAGAATTAATCCTCAACAAGACGGAAGAAACTCTGGAAAAGATTTTGCTTTATTAAGCAGTTTATGGTATCCGCACCAGTCTATCGACAACCTGGCAACACTATAGCTCCAATGGGAATGAGACCACAATATGCTTGAGATTACAGTTCGTTCTACCCATATCGATGTAATGGGACACGTCAACAATGCTAAATATGTCGAATTTTTAGAGTGGGGCCGCTGTGATGAAATTGAAAAACACGGAGTCGATCTCTGGGGCATGGTAAAACGCGGCTTAGGCTTTGCCGTGGTCAACCTGAACATCGACTACCGCAAAGAAGCCTTCGCCGGAGATATTCTCTGTATCGAAACGATTTTCCGGGAAATCCGTAACCATAAAGTCGGCATCATCGACCAGGTCATAAGCAAACAGGATAATGGAGAGATCGTCTGCAAGGCCGAAGTCACTTTCCTGATCTTCGACATAAAAAAACATAAAAGCATAACCATGCCATCTGATATTTTGAATCTTATTCCGTCAACTTGATTGATATCATGAAAAAAACTGTTAACGAACAGCGTCAACTTTTACTGGACTATGGCCTTAAGATGCTGGCAGACGGCCTGACCACTGGTACCGGCGGCAATCTAAGTGTTGCCTTGCGCTCGGAAGGAGTAATCGCGATAACGCCTTCCGGCATCGATTACGACAAAATCAAACTTGACGATATCAGCCTGATCAATTTTGACGGCCTGCACATTGCGGGAGAAAAACCCTCAAGTGAGTGGCAGTTGCACCTTAAGCTCTACAACCTGCGCCCCGAAATAGATGCCGTAGTCCACACCCACTCCCGTTTTGCAACCACATTAGCCCTGCTTCACGAACCTCTGCCCGCCTGTCACTATCTGATCGGAGTCGCCGGTTGTAAAGAGATCAGGGTCGCTCCTTACGCAACTTTCGGCACCGAAGAACTGGCCGCAAAAACGGCTGCCGCCTTAGGTCCTAATGACCGCTGTATTCTGATGGCCAACCACGGCCTGATTGCGGTCGGGAAAAACCTGACTTCAGCCTACGATACGGCCCTTTATATCGAAGAGGTTGCCGAACTCTACCACCGGGCCACAGCCATCGGCAAGCCAGTCATCCTCAGTGACCTGGAGATGGAACAAGCCCTGCTCCGTTTTCAAGATTATGGCCGCAACCGAAAACCAACAACCCGGCAATAAACTTCTATCCCACCAATTTAACCT
Source organism: Candidatus Tharpella sp. (assembly GCA_021163565.1). GTDB lineage: Bacteria > Desulfobacterota > Anaeroferrophillalia > Anaeroferrophillales > Tharpellaceae > Tharpella. Next base: position 1,624 of record JAGGTT010000174.1, on the reverse strand, counting down.
TGCTTTATGCCGGCCATTGCTTTAGAAACGCTGCGCTTATTTGGTAGTTTAATCCAGGAAAAAACTTGGGTACTTAAAATAGAGAATTTTTAATGAATGATATTATTAACTATATAGACACTGCCCCGTACCAATCAGCAGGCAAAATCATTTTCCTGCTGGCTTTAGCACTAATCATCGGTAGTTCCCTGCTGGCTTGTATCAGTGAGTTCACACACAAAGCTACGGCCCAGGCGAACTATCCCGTCAGAAGTCACAATATCACCCGTTCAACCTGGCTCTGGATTATTATTTTTTCACTTATCGGCGGAACTATAGTCTTCCTGCCACAGGCCACCGCCATAACGCAGCTAAGTACCATCACGATTGTCAGCATAAGTTTCGGAATCTCTCTACTGTTTTTCCTGATTTACCACTTCACCGCCAAAACCATAAAAATCAAGGCCCTGCATGCGCCCCTGGCTCTCATTGCTGCAGGTATGGCTTTAACCTCTGCCGCGCTCTGGTTTTTTCCTTCAATATCTGTTTCTCTGATGGATATCCAGAGCACACAAACAAGTGGTGAGCTTCTTTCCAACGGAATAAACCAGGTTAATATTGTCTGTTTTATCCATTTCTGCCTTAATTCAATTGCGGTTTCAGCCCTCTTTTTCATGCTCGCAAATGCCAAAGAGAAGGAGAATAAACGTAAACAATCCCGCGAATATTATTTTAAGGCAGCGGGCTTTGCCGGCAATTGGCTGATTACAACAGTAAGCCTACAGATAATACTTTTGGGCTGGTTTTTGTACGACTTTTCGACCAGATTCCCGAACAGCCTTTTCAGCCCCCCGGAAATATACTGGTTTGCAGGCATGGCAACATCGGCTCTCCTGGGCTGGTTACTGCTTATCAAGATTAACAAAGACGCTCTCGTAAACTACCGGGCAACGCTCATTATCGCTCTCTTTTTTATTATCAGCTTGAGCCTGTTTCATTTTGGCCCCTTAAAACCAAGCGTTTCACCCCAAGTACTCCGGCAAAACAACAACGTCGAGAAAACTCAAAAACTGAGCCCTCAATCACAAACTTACAAGCAAAAACAGATCAACAAACAAAATATCCATGATAATATCGAAAAACAGTAATCCTCCACAAAAACAGAGATATAAGTATTGGCCGGCGACACGCCCATATCTTTGGGAGTAAAAATACGCCTCTAATGACTTAAAATATTTTCCAAGAACCTCGCCTGATTAAAAATCTTCCAATAGCCATTTCCAGGCTGGGACAGCTTTTATCTTTACGTTATTTATGCAGAAATCATTTGCTTGATTATAGGTTATTATGAGATTGATTTTTGTTTTGAAATAATTTGCGGTAACGGCCAGGCTCTCCAACTCCCGTTGCAGGGTGCTTTTTTATGAGATATCCAGGCAAACTTGCAATGCCATTATCGGAGTACCATGGCTGTCAGCGACAAGAAAATCAACTTCTTGTCGTTTTTTGCCGGTAAGATAATAGTGCACTCTGGACCAACTTCGACGCAAGTGGAGAAAAACCATATTTTCCAGGGCCCGTGACTGCCCTCCGTCCCAGACCGGGCTATTTTTATTGGCCAAGGCCCAATCAATGGCGTACAATT
>JAGGTT010000230.1 GCA_021163565.1 Candidatus Tharpella sp. | reverse complement strand
GTTTTGATGCCGATGATAACGAGGTGAAAATTTCGGTCCCGCCGACGATTTTGATCTCTGCGATCGGGGTGGTACCCGATGTTGCCCGGGTGCGCTCTTTCGCCTTTGTCAAACCCGGCGATCTCATATATCTGCTCGGTGCTTACCTGCCGGCAGATTACGAATTGGGCGGCAGTGAATATCTGGCCCTCCTGCGGGATGAGGGGCTGGTTGTGGATACAGCCGCGGGTCATGCTCCGCAATTTGCACCTGTGACCCAGCTCCCTTTTTATCAAAAGGTTGAGAAAGCGGTGGTCACAGGCCAGTTTCATTCACTCTATTCTCTGGCTCAGGGCGGGTTGGCTATCGCCGCCGGTAAAGGTGCTATGGCTGAAGGGTTGGGTTTTGAACTTCAGATTCCAGGCGGCGACCGGGCCGATCTTTTTCTTTTTAACGAGCATCCCGGCCGGTTGCTGGTTACGATTGCGCCGGATAAGGCGGCCGGTCTTGAAAAAGCGTTGGCTGAAAACAGTTGTTTACAGCTGGGCCGGGTGCGTGATGATGATAAGATTATTATCTGGCAGAATAATGCGGTCGCAGTCGATACGACAACGACTGAGTTGTTGAGTGCCTATCGTTCCACTTTTGCCGGTTTTTGATTGGAGAGTTATAAATGGCACAACCCCAAGTTCTACTGCTTACCGGTTACGGGATTAATTGTGAAGAGGAGACCGCCTACGCCTTTCAGGCCTGCGGCGCGAAAACTAAGATCATGCATGTCAACGATCTTATCGCGGCTCCGGAAACGCTTAGTGATTATCAGATATTTGTCGTGCCCGGAGGTTTCTCTTATGGTGATGATACCGGTTCCGGCAATGCTCTGGCCAATAAGATGCGGCACAGCTTGTGGTCGGAATTGATGGAGTTTGTCGCTGCCGACCACCTGGTTCTGGGAATCTGCAACGGTTTTCAAGTTCTGGTTAATTTAGGGCTTTTGCCGGGCGGCAGCGATAATCGTTTGGGTGAACGCCGGGTGGCTTTAATTGCCAACAGCTCGGCCCGTTATGAATGCCGCTGGGTTAATCTGGCCGCTGCCGATTCTGATACCGTTTTTCTGCGCGGAGTTGAGTCGCTTTTTTTGCCGGTTGCTCATGGTGAAGGTCGTTTTTTTACCACCCCTGAAACTCTGGCGGAGTTGCAGGAGCGGCGGCAGATAGCCTTGCGCTATGTTGATAATGAAAACCGGCCGGCCGCCGGCCTCTTTCCTTTCAACCCTAACGGCTCGCTCGATGATGTTGCGGCTCTCTGCGCAGCCGGGGGCCGAATTTTCGGTCTGATGCCCCATCCGGAAAGAGCTTTCCGGATGAATCATCTGCCTTCATGGCCTGAATATTCAGCCCTAAATTCTGATGCTGAATGGCAAAAGGATGGGCCGGGACGAATTATTTTTGCAAATGCGGTTGACTATTTTTCCTGATTTCATGTAAAGTAGAAAATATTTTTCAGCTAGATATATCGTGGGTAAATTGGATGTTTTTTTTAACCTCTTATTTTTAGTAAGGAGAAGAGAAGATGAAAAAGTTAATGTTGTTGGTTCTCTGTTTTGCTCTGGCTCTGTTGATGGCACCTAGTGCTTCAATGGCTCGGATTCAATTTGTGACAATTGGTACCGGTGGGGTCACCGGAGTTTACTATCCGACCGGCGGCGCCATCAGCCGGATGGTTAACAAAAAAGCCAAGATTTATAATTTGAAAGCCACGGTTGAATCCACCGGCGGCTCGGTTTTTAATATTAATGCTGTATTAAATGGTGATCTCGAGTTTGGTATTGCCCAGTCCGACCGTCAGTTTCAGGCAGTAAACGGCATGAAAGAGTGGGACGGTAAACCCCAGAAAAAGTTGCGGGCGGTTTTCAGCATTCATCCTGAGTCAATTACTCTGATTGCCAGCGATGAGAGCGGTATCAACTCACTTGCCGATATGAAAGGAAAAAGAATCGGTCTCGGTAATCCCGGTTCCGGTCAGCTTGGGAACTCCCGTGATGCTTTAGCCCTGGTCGGTCTGGACGAGAAAAAAGATATTCAGTCTGAATACATCAAAGCCGTAGAGGCTGCCAGTGCACTGCAGGATGAGCGAATTGACGCGTTCTTCTATACCGTTGGTCATCCCAATGGTTCAATCAAAGAAGCTACCGCCGGCCGGATTAAAGTTCACATTGTCGAGATTGCTGATGTTCAGGCTTTGATTGCCAAGTTCCCCTATTACGCCAAAGCTTTTATTCCGATGAAGTTTTATCCCAACGCCACCAACAAGAGCGAGAAAGTCGCTACATTCGGGGTTAAGGCAACTCTGGTAACCTCGGCCGATATTTCTGATGAGATTGTCTATGCCATCACGAAAGAGGTTTTCGACAATCTTGAAGCCTTCAAAAAACTACATCCGGCCTATTCGGTTCTGACGAAAAAGAATATGCTTGAAGGGCTTTCCGCTCCTTTGCATCCGGGCGCGGTTAAGTACTATAAAGAAGCCGGTTTGATGTAGAGGGTACCTTGAAAAATTGCCTTTTTGCCCAATTACTGCGTTAGGCTCGCATTTTAATCCTCAAAATACTCAATGTATTCCTGCGGTTAAAATTTTCGCCTGCCTTGTACTTGAACAAAAAGTATAATTTTTCAAGACACCCTAAAGTTGTAATCATCTGATCATGACAAAATAAAGCACCGGCAGAAGGGCCTCTTGAGCAAGAGCTTTTCTGCCGGTTGTCATTTAAACTATCGGTTTGGTTCCGGTTTCTCCGGGATCGGGAGGTCGATTTATGAAAGTGAAAATTACCATTCTCTGCGAAAACTCTGTCGGTATGCCGTTCGGCGGCATTGGCGAACACGGCTTCTCTTGCTTTATCGAAACCGATTCCGGCAACTATCTTTTTGATACCGGTCAGGGATTAGGTATTACCCAGAATGCGATGTTCCTGAAAAAAGATCTGACTTCGATAGAATCAATCATGATCAGTCACGGTCATTATGATCATGTTGGGGGTTTGCCTCAAGTTTTGGTGCAACGTGGTTTGGTTCCGGTTTATGCCCATCCGGAAATCTTTATCGAACGTTTTTGGGGAGAGGCTCGCCGGGCTATCGGAATTCCTTTTCGCCGCTCTTTTCTTGAATCTCTGGGAGCTGATTTTCGTTTTTCCCGTGAGCTGGTCGAGGTTGGGCCGGGGCTATTTCTTACCGGTGAGATTCCCCGGCATACCACCTATGAAGTAGGCGATCCCAATATGGTGGCGGTGACCGAATCCGGCCAAGAACTTAGGCCTGATCCCATTAATGATGATCTCTCTCTGGTCATCGATTCTGCCAAAGGGTTGATCGTTATATTGGGTTGCGCTCATTCCGGCATGGTCAATATTCTTGATTATGTCAGAGATAAATTCTCACGTGATCGTATTTATGCTGTCATTGGCGGTACCCACATGGGTTTTTCCAACGATCAGCAGTTTGAAGAAACTCTTAAAGTGATTGACGATTACCAGATTGAAAAACTCGGGGCTTCTCACTGCACCGGCCT
>JAGGTT010000002.1 GCA_021163565.1 Candidatus Tharpella sp. | reverse complement strand
TGGCTTCATGGGGCCGTCTGGGACGGGCATTCTTTAATCTCAGTGCCAGCCTTGAAGTTGACTCCTATCGCGAATATTTTGTCATTCCTGAAGCGGATACGCTGCTGGCCGCCCTGCAACGTCAGATACTGGAATTGCAACCGCCCGAATTACCACTCACCTGTAATCTTCAGGATAATTCACTTAAAATCAATCTCTGTCACGGCCGGCAGCGTGAAATCGAAATTCTCTATGATACAATCCTTGATGCTTTAGCTGAAGATCCTGAACTAAAGCCTGAAAATATCCTGGTTATGGCTCCGGACATCGGTCTCTATAGTTCCTATATCGATGCCCGGTTTGCCAAGGGCCGGTTACAATCTGGACGAGTGCGCCTGGATTATACGCTGGTCAATGCGGAATCAATTCTCAACCTGCCTGAGATCAAGGCTTTGTTTGATCTGCTGCGGCTTTTTAAAAGCCGTTTTCTTTTGCGTGAAGTTTTTGATCTTTTCAGTTTGGAGGTTGTGCGCCGGCGTTTTTCGGTCAGCGAATCGGGTCTTGATCTGCTTTCGCAATGGTTACGCCGGGCGGCGGTCAACTGGGGGCTTGACGGCGCTTTTCGGGAGGAGGTCAGTGGGGTCGATTTTTCCGAGAATTCACTTGGCTGGGGGCTCGACCGCTTGTTAACCGGTTATGCTTTGGACGGCAGTGATCTGAATGATTCAAGTTCAGCCGATATGCCGGTTTGGGCCGACGAAAAAGGGGCTGATTTTCTACCTCTGACCGGGATAGAGGGTTCAGAAGCTCTGGTTTTAGGGTCGTTTATTGAATTTATCGCAATCTTGCGGGAAGCGCATCAGCGTTTATTGCAACCGCTTCCGGCCCGGGCCTGGCGGCCGGAACTTAAGCGTTTGTTGGGCGATTTTATTCTGCCGTTAAAAGATGACGACCCCGGTCTTTCGTGTTTGCGGCTGGCATTTGAAAAACTTGATCAACCCTTGGCGGCAGTTGACAGGATTAATCGTAATCTTGACGGTGACAGCCGTGATAATGAAAAAACCGGCCGGATCAGCTGTGAAACGATTATGGCTGTTTTGGAGCGGGAGCTTAAAAATGTCAGCGGGCATTCAGGCTTTTTCAGCGGCGGCATTACTTTCTCTTCAATTCTGCCGCTGCGGGCGGTTCCGGCTGAAATGATCTGTCTGCTCGGGCTTAACGATGGTGAGTTTCCCCGTAGTCAGCGTCCTTCAGCTTACGATCTGATTGCGGCCCGACCTATGGCGGGTGATCGTAATGCCCGGGACGAAGACCGTTATCTCTTTCTCGAAACCCTGCTGGCGGCCCGGAAAAATCTGGTTTTAAGTTATCTGGGGCGTGATCCTAAGGATAATCATCTGCGGCCGCCTTCGGTGGTGGTCAGTGAATTGATCGATTATATCGAGGATCATTTTGTCCTGCCGGAAGAATCCACGTTCTCCTCGATGCGTGATTTCCTGGTTTGTGATCACCCGCCGCAGCCTTTCAGCTCGCGTTATTTTAACGCATCCGAAGATCTCTTTTCTTATGATTCTCTGCAGGCTCAGATCGCGACTGCAATTAACTGCGGCGAAAAAGCGGCCCCGGTTTTTTTCGATGCGTCGCTTGTGCCGGTTACCTGTGACCGGCTTAAACTTTCAGAGCTGATTCATTTTTTCAGTAATCCGGCTAAATTCTTTCTCCGGGAGCGATTGAAAATTACGCCCGGAATTAAAGAACTTGATCATTTTGATGATAGTGAGCCGTTTGCGCTTGACGCTCTGGCGGCGTATAAATTCAACGATGATCTGATCACTCATTTGCTGGCAGAATCGTTTGCCGAAACCGATTCCGCTACTACTGCTTTGCGGCTGGAAAAATATTTCATAGCTTCCGGCACGCTCCCGCCGCAGCGGCCTGGGCAGGTGCTTTTCGCCGAAAAACTGAAGAACGTCCGGACTCTGGTACAACAGCTCAAACCCTATTGTGCTGAAATGCTGCCGCTTCTGCAGAAAGATCTGATCTTGGATGTATCCGGGCATGAAATTGTTATTGATATAAATTTGCCTGATCTTTTTCTGGATCAGGAAGGTGTTGTCAGGCAGATTCTCTATCGTCCGGTGACAGAAGTAAAGTCTAAGGATAAGGTTACAGCCGCAATTATGAATATCGCCCTGGGAGCGATCGCGTCATCGGCTAAGTTCTCTCCGCTCGAGACCCGCTTTCATACACTCAATGACAAGAAAAGTCTGGTGCTACCGGTGGGTGCGGCGGAGTCCGGGCGGGCCGAGCTTGAGATTCTGCTTGAGTTCTATCTTGAAGGTCTATCGCGGCCGCTTACTTTTCTGCCTGCACTTTCACTGGTCTGGTATGAAACCTGGTTGCAAGAGAGTGCGAAAAAAGGTGAAGCACAGGGGTTGCAAGCTGCAGATGACAAAGTCCGAGCTGAGTTGATGAATGAAAGAAACTATGCGGCTCAGGATGAAGCCTATCATTATGTTTTCGGAGATCGTTTCAATGATGACGATTTCCGGTCGGACTTTTCCACTCTGGCCCGGCATCTGGGCCCGCTCTTTATTCGTGCAGAGGGGAAATAACGGTTATGGCCAACTCTTTCAGTAAATTCGACATTCTCGACTATCCCATCGATAGCGGTAAAGTCCTGATTGAGGCGGCTGCCGGTTCCGGTAAGACCTATACCATCCAATATCTTTTTCTGCGGCTGATCCTTGAGCGGAATGAACTTGAGGCCGGTAATATTCTGGTTGTAACCTTTACCGAGGCCGCGACCGAAGAGCTTAAGGAGCGCATCCGCACAACTTTAAGATCAGCGGCCAAGCTGCTGGCAAAGATTTCAAAATCCCGGCCTCTGGATCAGGAGAAAGACGGTGATTTAGGCAGGGTTCTGGCTCAGGCACTTAAAAAAGGCCGGTCGCCGGCTTTTTTAAGTGAGCGTCTGCAGCAGGTTAGAGCCGCCTTTGATGAAGTTGTAATCGCCACGATTCACGGTTTTTGCAACCGGATTTTAAGTGACTATGCCTTCGAGTGTGGCTCACGGATCAATATAGAACTGGTCAAAGAGAG
>JAGGTT010000274.1 GCA_021163565.1 Candidatus Tharpella sp. | reverse complement strand
AGCGCATAGAGAGATATAGTAATAATCAACGGAGTTAACGAACTTTGGTTGCGTTGGATCTCTACCAGGCCGTTGACCACAGACCGGGTCAGATAGACCGCCGCAACCGGGAGCAGGCCCTGGGCAATCAGCAAGCTGATTGAAGCCAGAGACCACCAACGAGCCGCCTGCCAGACTAACTTCAGGGTTTGCGGCAGATAAGGCAGCTGGCTGCGCAACTGCTGCAGGGCATCGCTTAAACTTTTGCTTCGCTTTACGTGCTCTTTCGTAGGCATGGGCTCTAATTTTATTTGCTAATTGATGGAGTTGCACCCAGCCTTCTTAGTGGGCGGTGCCAGCTTTGTCAAGGAGTAGAGCCAGCTTGCATTTTCTCTTCACATCTGACAATAGATGCAAAAAACTTGACTTATCATAAACATAAAGAGGAATGACAGGAAATGCCTGAGTTACCTGAAGTAGAGACTGTAGCTGCGGCTTTACGAGAACACCTGCCGGAAAGACAGATTATCGGAGTAGTTACCCGGTGTGAAAGATTGCGCCGGCCGATTCCGATTGCGGCTTTACAAAATGAGGTCAATGCGGTTATATGTGGTGTCCGCCGCCGCGCCAAGTACTTGTTGATCGATTTAGATAGCGGCCGGACGATGGTTATTCATTTAGGTATGTCTGGAACCTTGCGTTTGGTCCCGGAAAATGAAACCGCCGAACGCCATGACCATATTGATATCAAGCTGGATGACGGCTCGGTTTTGCGTTATCGCGACCCCCGCCGATTTGGCTTGGTTATCCTCGTAACACCCGACGCTGATGGTCAGATTGCCGAGCTTGGCAACCTGGCCCCGGAACCGCTGAGTAAAGAATTTTCAGGTGAATATCTCTATAACTTAAGCCGCAAACGGACGAGCCCGATAAAAACTTTTATTATGGATCAACGCCGGGTGGTCGGGGTCGGGAATATCTATGCCTGCGAGTCTCTTTTCCGGGCCCGGATCCGGCCGACTCTCAAGACCGGAACTTTAAGCCGCAAACGCTGCCAATTGCTGGTTGATACGATTAAAGCGGTTTTAACTGAGGCCATCGCCATAGGCGGCACGACCATCTCTGACTTTTACGGGGTTGATGGCAGTGAAGGCAAGTTTGCCCTGAAACTGAAAGTCTACGGCCGCAGCGGCGATATCTGCCCCGAATGCGGCACCTCAATAAAGAAAATAACCCTGGGCGGCAGGTCAACTTTCTACTGCCCGAAATGTCAAAAATAGATGGAGGTTTGTTAAAATGGGTCGATCATTTTGTCCGGTTCAGGAAGATAGCGTATTAATAATTATCGATTATCAGGATGCCATCCTAAATACCTTTTCCGCGCCGTTGCGCGAGCAGCTCCAGCGGCAGACAATCCTGGCAATTCGCATGGCGCAGCAGTTAAAGCTGCCGATTATTGTCATGGAACAGTATCCGCAAGGCTTAGGAATTACCAATACCGAAGTTAAAGAGGTCTTAGGTGAAGATTATCAACCGATTCCTAAAAAAGTCTTTTCCGCCGCCGAATTTATTACCGGCCGCCTCGAAGAACTGGGCCGCCGGCAACTGTTGATAATCGGCATAGAAACTCACATCTGTGTCATGCAGACAGCAGTTGACCTCTTAGATATCGGCTACTCGGTCTTTCTCCTGACAGACGTTGTCGGGTCACGCTACAAACACGACTTTAAGGCCGGATGTAATTTAATCACCCGGGCCGGAGGTCTGACCACCACTTTGCAAACGGTACTTTACAACTACCTGAACGCGGCTCAAGGGCCGGATTTTAAGGCTATGCTGCCCTATTTGAAAGGATAAAAAAAATAACAATGGATGATGCCGTAATTCGTAAAATCAAGAAAGTGGTTGCCGGAAATTTTGACAAAAGTTTTGACCACTATCAGACGTTCGAAGAAAAACACCACTTTTTCGCCGATCTCACCCTGCGCCTGGCGGCAGCCTGCGGCTTGAACAAAGGTTGCCGGGTTCTTGATATCGGCTGCGGCAACGGCGCTTCGGCTGAAATTTTAAGCCGTGAACTTGAGTGCCGGGTAGTAGGCCTGGATCTCTCTCCCAAAATGATTGCCGACGGTTGCCGGAGAATCAAGGATCCGCGCATACGCCTTGAGGTTGGCGATGCCGTCAATCCACAGGCCATCCTGACGCAAGATGAAAACAATTTTGATGCGGCTCTTTATAACGCCTCAATATTTATCATCCCGGATGCCGACAAGAGCCTTAAGGCGGTTGCCGCCTGTCTGGAAACCGGAGCTTCTATCGGCTTCTCTTTCTACCCGCAGATCCTTAACCGGGAGGGTACGGATCTTTTTGCTCTGGCCTTTGACCGTTGCGACCTACCGCGCCCCAGAACTCAGGTAGTAACCAGTTATGAAAAAGCTCTCAAAGGTTTACAGGCCTGTTGCAGTAAAGTTTCAGAAAGTGTCTGGGAGAGACCTTTCAGTCAAGAATTTCTCAATGATTTTTTCTCAATCCCGGCCCAATCAGCTTCACTCTTTCCCAGGCTTCAATATGAAGAGCGCTGTCAACTTATAACAAAACTTTTCGCCGCGTTGACTGAAGATGCCGCAACCGCAAAAATCGTCTGGCGTCTGGCCGCCGGTATTATTTAATAAGGAATAAAAAATGACCGCTTCGAGTAAATCTAAAAATCTGGCAGTAGTTCTGGTAATTGGTAAGGATCGCAGTGGTATTGTCGCCCAGGTATCTGATTTTCTCTGGAAAGAGGAGATCAACATCGAAGATATCTCACAGAAGATCATGCAGGGTATTTTTGTCATGACGATGCTCGTCGATCTTACCGACGCGCGCAGCGATCTTGGTGTTCTAGCCGCAAAATTTGCCAAATTCGGCGAGAGTATCGGCCTCTCGACCCAGATCCAGCACTACCAGATTTTTGAAGCGATGCACCGGGTCTGAAAATGGATAACCTGCAATCCAAATCCAATCTGCCGACATTGAAAATCGGTGAAGTTGAAATATTCTGGCTCGACGGCGGCCGGATCCGCCTGGACGGTGGGCCGATGTTCGGGCCGGTGCCCAAGATTCTCTGGTCAAAAAAGGTCGAGGTTGGTGAAGATAACTGTATCGCCATTGACAACTCTGCCATGCTCCTGATAACCCCGTCGGCAAAGATTATTATCGACAGCGGCATCGGAAACAAAATGACCGCAAAACAGCAGGAACATTTCCATGTCCAGCGGCCCTGGCGAATCCCTGAAAATCTGAGTCGGCTCGGACTTTCAACTGACGATATTGACCTGGTTATTCCGACCCACGCCGATTTCGACCACGCCGGCGGTCTCACCCGTCATAACCATGCCGGCAAACCCGTACCAACCTTTGCACAGGCCCGGCATATCTTTCAAAAAAAGGAGTGGCTGGTAGTCAAAAACCCTGACCGCCGTTCGGCCTCATCCTACTGGCCGGAGAATTTTGCCGGCCTTGACGAGGGCCGGAACTTAAAAATTATTGATGGCGATTTCCAGATAACCCCGGAAGTAAAAATATTCCTTACCGGGGGCCACACAATCGGTCATCAGGGCCTTGAAATTAACTCGAAAGGGGAGTCGGCCGCCCATCTCGGCGATCTTCTGCCGTCAAAAAATCATCTTCATCCTCTCTGGGTTATCGCTTATGACGATTATCCGATGGAGGTTATCGCCGTAAAAGAACGGCTGCTGCCGGTTTACGCCCGGAAGCAAAGCTGGCTTCTTTTCTACCACGATACCGAAATCTGCGCCGGTAAGGCCCAGCTGCAGGAGAATAAAAACGACATAACCCTGGGTTCAACCATCAGCAAAAGTGAGTATTAAAAATGACCTTGAATATCTCCCTCGAAGAGATTTATGAAACCTACAAGATGACTGAAAAAGAGCATTTTGACATCCGGGCCGTGACCTTGGGAATCAATCTGCTGCCTTGCGTTTCCGACAACTTCGAAAGACTCTGTGAGCGGGTGGAAAAAAAGATTACGACCACCGCCCGGCATTTTGTTAAACGGGCGGAAAAAGTTGATGCCCGCTTCGGTATTCCGATTATCAACAAGCGCTTAACAATTACGCCGGCGGCCCTGGTACTCTCCGGCGCTCTGACCGGCAATGCCAGCACTGACCGCAAGTATGCCATTGATTTTGCAAAACTTTTAGACAAATGCGCGAGTGAAGTCGGAGTCGATTTTCTGGGCGGCTACGGAGCTCTGGCGGAAAAAGGTTTAAGTTATGCCGACCAGACTTTAATTGATGCCGTTCCCGAAGCTCTGGGAACCACGGAAAAGATTTGCGGTT
>JAGGTT010000076.1 GCA_021163565.1 Candidatus Tharpella sp. | reverse complement strand
GCCGCAGTTGGCGAAACCCGTAACGGCTCTGGTCGGCGGGCAAAAACTGCACGGGCTTGACTAAGTTCAGCCTGTTTCAGCTGCGCCAGAATTTCACCTAAAAAAGCGAGCGGAACGACATTATCAACTCCGGCATTTGTATCCTGCAACTGCCGGAAAAAATTTTCCGCATCACCGTAAGACTCAAGAAAATAGCTGCACCAGCCCCGGGCCAGGTCAGCCTGCCGCTGGAGCATATCGGAACCGGCGGCCGGGGCGGGCATCGCCGTCAGGTAGGCAAGTGACACTTCATAGTCACGTTGATTAAATGCTAAAGTGGCCAAACGGTAAAGAGCGGCCCGATACTCTGCGGCTTCCGGATATTCCGATACCAGTTGCAATAAAATAGTGCGGCCAGCGCTCTTTTTATTAGACTGAAAAAGGGCTTCACTCTCCCAGAAAAGAGCGGCCGAAGCCAAGCGCCGCTCTCGGCTTTCAGCGGCGATTGCAAACCACTTAACCGCCGCCTCATAGTTTCGCTCACGAAAATCAAGCCAAGCCAGTGAATAGCAGGAGAAGTGATAAAAACGATGGGCCGGAGATTGCGCTACAACTGCAAAATGGCTGTGGGCCAAGGTGTAATTTTCCTGGCGAAAATCGATCTCTCCCAACCAGTAATGGAAATCGGGTACCAGCGGCGACTCCCTAAATTTATCCAGTCCCCTTTTGAAATAGTTCTGCGCTTCCAACAGAAGACCGTCGATATATTTCTGGCGACCGCTGCGGTAATAACCTTCCGCACCATTAAATCCACGTGCCAGAGAGGCGGTCAGCGCGTTCCGGTAAGCACAGCCCGGCGCTTGCGTTTGCGCCGTCTCCCACCCGGGGCCGGAACCACCGGCATCATCTTTGAGGGTTAGATTATCCGCCACCGGTTCCAGTTTTATCCCGGGCGCCAGTTTAGGCAGAAGACCGAAATCACGAAAGCCCTCAAGCCGGGCACTGTCCTCACCGATCACCACCACTTCAGGCAGTTCGAGCCCGGCCCCGGACTGGTTCGAGAAAAGTGGCTGCCAATTAAAAAGCAAGCCCAGTAAAAGCAACCAGGCGATAATATATTTACTACGCGTCATCATTATTTCAGTAATTGTCAAAACTTTTAAAGCTGAATTCAACCATCCGATTCCGCACCGAGGGCACATGATCGAACAAGTAAACTCAATTTGAGCAACAGCTAAGCTCTTATTCGTCTATCAGCTCATGACCGGGAAACTGCATCTGGGCTTCACCCAGAGTAAAACGGCCGGAGGCAATCCACTCTTTCAGAGTGTCGGCAATCTCCAGTGCTCGTGAATAACTTGAAAGCGGGGTCGAAGGGGTCGGTTTTCCGTTAACTTCAATCGAGCCGCTTTTTAGTTCCGCATAACTGACTTCACCATAACTCCGGGAAACCGCCATTGGATAATCATAACCGTAATCGACAATCTGGGCGTAGAGATCTTCATCCCGCACAGCGGTAAACTCGGCCATACCTTCGTTGATGATCGGAATTGGAATTCCGACCCCGACCGAAAGACTGCAGCCGTAACCAAGCATACTGACTCCGACCAGCCATCTGGGTGTCATCTGTTTCAAGTCTCCGGTCAGCATCAGCGTGCCGGCCCCCTCTTTAACGACACCGTTTTCACCCCTCGGCACATAAGGGTTATGCTGGGTTCCGCTCCAGGTCACATAGCCGACACCGCCGCCTAAAAATATCTTCGTTCCCAGGCCGGTCGTCAGATAATAGGGGTCGTTAAACAAAGGACTCAACTGCCCGGCACTGCAATAGGTGGCATTGCTGCCTTTGGGCCGAAGCACACCCATGTAGGTATAGATAGTTTTAGCGGTCAAATTGATGGCGCAATTATAGTTCTGGTAGACATTACGCGGATTACAGAGAATCGCATTCGGCATCGATTTAAGATCGATCTCCATCTCCGCCTCTTTAGCGGGATAACAATCAGTGCCGTAGCCCTCCATCTGCAGAGTAACTTTTTTGCCGGCCACCAGATCCTGAATTACATGGCCGCCGCCATAGTGAAACTGGCCGGGATGAATTTTATTTAAGGGATCGCTTTCACTCGGCTCAGTCGCCCCTAAAAAGAGATCTACCGCCGCTAATCCGCCATAAGCCGAAACCCCGTTAATAAAAGCGCGACTGGCCTTGATTTTGGGTGAGGTATGGCCAACGTTAAGAAAAACTCCGGAAGAGCACATCGGCGCGAAGGTCCCGGTAGTCACTACATCAACCTTGCGAGCCGCCGCTTCCGCTCCGTCCTTTTCCACAATCGCGATCATCTCTTCGGCATTGACCACCACAACCTTGCCGCTTTTAATGCGTTCGTTGATCTCCTGAATCGATTTCTGTACTTTGTAAGCCATTTTATCCAAAAACTCCTAAATTAACTGGCACCAAGTGCAAGATCAAAAAGCTCATCCTGACGTTTCTCCATCCGGGCCGCCTCAGCCGGTTCGACATCGACATGCTCAAAACCCAAAAGATGGAGCAAACCATGAATCAGATAGTAAACGATAGCTTCATCAAGGGAGTAACCCAAGCCTTCAGTTTCACGTTCCACAGTCTCAAGCGAAACTACAATATTACCCAAATGACCCCGATCCTCAGCCAGCGGGAAAGATATCACATTAGTCGGCCGGGAACGACTAAAAAATTTTTCATTAAGCCGGGCAATCTGCTGATCGTCAAGTAATTCAATCTCCACATCCAGAGCTTCGATCTCAAGTGCGACCGTAACCGGGGCCAGAAGAACACGGACGGCTTCAATATCGGGCGATTTGATGTGCTGACGATCAATGATATATACAGACATCATTTCGGCCTGCGGTCATCGTTCTCGTAAGCGTTAATTATCTTCTGCACCAGTGGATGACGCACCACATCAACCGCGGTCAAATAGCAAAAACCGATACCTTTGACATCTTCCAGAATACTTTGCACCGAGAGCAGACCCGACTGCCGCTCTCCGGTCAGATCGGTCTGGGTCACATCACCAGTGATCACCGCTTTAGAAGAAAATCCCAGACGGGTCAAAAACATCTTCATCTGTTCATTGGTTGTATTCTGAGCCTCATCCAGAATAACAAAAGAGTCGTTCAAAGTGCGCCCCCGCATAAACGCCAGCGGCGCCACTTCGATAATCCCTTTATCCAACATTTCCCGAACCTTGTCAATCGGGATAAGATCATGCAAAGCGTCATAAAGCGGCCGCAGATAGGGATCGATCTTTTCCAGGACATCCCCGGGCAGAAATCCCAGACGTTCTCCCGCTTCAACTGCGGGCCGGGTCAGGACAATCCTCTCAACCTGATGCTCATTCAGTGCCGCAACCGCCATGGCCATCGCCAAGTAGGTCTTACCGGTACCTGCCGGACCAATTGCAAAGACTATATCATGACGCCGGATGGAGTCCATATAATACTTCTGCCCCCGGCTTTTAGGAGAGATAAAACGCCGCTTCCCACCCTTACCCCGGACATAGACCTTATCTAAAAAAATCTCTTTTAACGATGCCCCGGAATCGGCCGTTTTGATACGCCAGGCATAATCGATATCGGTAACAAACAACGGATAATCCGCAATTACCAGATCATAAAGCTCTTTCAGTACCGCCAGGGCGAGTTCGGATTTAAACTCATCCCCTTCAACCATTACGGTCGTACCCCGGGTGTTAATCGTCACCCCGGCACTTTCCGCCAGCTGTTTAAAATGTTCCCCATTCTCGCCGGCAAGCGTCTGCAGGGTTGTAGAATCGGCAAACTCGTGTTTAAGCATTAATAGTTTCACCTGTCCATCTCAGCCAGAAACCGGGTCATGTCATCAGCCGCCAGAGCCACCGCCGGCAAAACCTTCTGGTAATTATTCTCATATTCGCTGGCCAGATCACTATGGCCGACATCAGTAACCCCCCGCAGGACCAGGGCCGGAATCGCCATCCTCCGAGCCACCCGGACGATTGAAGCCCCTTCCCAGTCAGCCGCCAGGGCCTGATAGCGTGAAAAAAGATCATCTCTAACCTCCAGTGTATCAGCATTACGATCGGCTGAAGCCAGAGGCCCAATCTTGAAATCGGGAAAACGAACCGCCAATTTTGACAACAGCTCCGGATCACAGTCAGTCACCGGTACACTCTTGTGATCACTGGTAAAATCGTATTCAATCACCCGCTCCGCCAGAATCATGTCACCGACACTGAGTCCGG
>JAGGTT010000247.1 GCA_021163565.1 Candidatus Tharpella sp. | reverse complement strand
TTAATTTCCAGTTCCGCTTTGTAGTTGTTTGTAAGGATTAAGCCTTCGACATGATTTAATTCATCCATTCCTTTCAGGAGAGCACGTTTTTCCCGCTCAGCTGTTTCCAGATGATTTATGTCGTAACAGACCTGAATGAGTTGTTCATTGTCATTTACTGAAGTTATGAAGTCGATTTCCCGACCTGTTTTAGTTTTGTAATAAGCAGTATTGATTTTGAGCCTTCTGAGCTCTAAAAAAACTATATTTTCCAGAAGTCGGCCCTTATTCTCAGAGAAACTCAAGGTAAGGAAATTATGTAACCCCTGATCCACTAAATAAAACTTTTTAGGATTAGTTTGTCTTTTGCGGACTGACTCTGAATGGATTTCAAGGAAAGTACCAAAAAATGCTTCTTCCAGATAACCAGCAAATTTTGACAATGTTGATGAGGAAACTTGCATACCTCGTGATTTGAAATCGTTTTCAGCTTTCCGGTAACTGATTAATGAAGATATATTCTCCAAAAGCAGATGCATCCAGTGTCGAAGTAGTTGCGTATTCGTTATCTTGTATCGTTCAACCAGATCCCGGTAAAATATCGTATTAAAATAATCTTGGGCGATGTTATTTTGGGTCAGCTTGTCGTCAGTTAGTACGATTTCGGGGTAACCGCCACAATATAGATATTGATCGAAAAGGGAAGCTAATAAATGTCTTTCTTTGCTGAAAATAAGCTTGGATGATGGTGTAATGCCCTTAAATTTTAAAAACTCCTTAAATGAGAAAGGAAATATTTCATAAGTTAAAGTCCGGCCTCTTAAAGTTGTGGAGATTTCTGAGCTGAGTAGCTTTGAGTTTGAACCGGTGATGACAACTCGATAACCCTGGTCGATTAATCTCCTTATAAATTTGTCCCAACCGTCAATATTTTGAATTTCATCGAAAAAGATAAGAGGCTTTTTTTTCAGACCATGCAGTTCGAACCAGGCATCAAGAATGAGTTGAAAGTTGTCAGCGGCAAGAGGTTGAAGACGTTCATCTTCAAAATTAATATAGAGAAAATCATCTACTGTTTTTCCTCGCTTTATGAGTGAATTCATAAACTGGTACATGAACCATGTCTTACCAGCTCGTCGAGGGCCAATGATAGTAATAGCTTTATTTATTCGGCTTTGTAGGAATGATTGATCTAAGGAAGAGTCGCGTTCAATCAAATTGTCGGGCAGGGTCTCAGCTAATTCGCCCAAAATAATTTTAATCTTATCCTTGAGCATGACGAGTTCCTTGTGGAAAAATCAATAAGTGCTACTTTTGATTTGTAGATAAGTCAAAAGTAGCACTTATTGATTTATACGTCAACAGTTTTTAAAATAATGCTCAGAATATTCAGTGTAAGCGTGTGCTTATTTTAAAAAATTCCTCGATCTGAGAAAGAAATTCTATTTTCGGACAGCCTCCTGCAACGGTGGTAAAGATAGCATTGTTTGCCGATAGTTACGCTTGTAGGCTGTTTTCTCGACCGTGTAAAATATCATTGGCGATGGTTTGAATGTTGTTTTGAAATATCTTGTTAGTAGGCCGATCTATCCATTTAATTGTCTCAAGAGATTTTATTGGGAAGGATTTGAGGATGTCATAAATAACTTCAGGTTCAATTCCAGCTTCTTTACTTTTTGCTTCCGTAACTATCTCTCTCCAGTTAAATTTTTCTGATAATGCTATCGCGTGAATATCGGTAACATCCTTTGGCTCTGAGCGGAACAAAGCTGTTAGTTTGTTGGATAAAATATTTCTTATGCTGTCGATACGGCCAAGAATCCTATCTGTAATAATATCTCCATAGTGAACTGCGACATCGTTAATAAATTCAACTTTTAGTTCAATTTCGGGGTAGTCTTTATGAGTTACAAAGAGTTGTGTGTATGCTTCCCCTCGATTTAAGTTGGCAAGGTCGAAAGATAAACCGTGGTTTCTATCCTGTCTACCAAGTTTTTGCAAAATAGTAGTAACGTGAGCCGTGTAGTCTGGGTTACTAATGACAAAGAAATCCAGGTCATCAGAATAGCGGTGGAGAGTATAGTGTCGGCTAAGTGCTGTACCACCGGTTAGAAAAAAGGGTGTCTTTGCATTTTGCACGATATTCAGCACCCCATTTTGTAAATTGTACAGGCTCTCCTCGTAATATTTTACCCAATCTTTCATATTTTCCTCTAATTTCATGGTTGTGAATTTTTAGTAAAAAATTATGAGTAAGCTTTTCTTTCATAACTTCGACAGAGAAAAAATCCAAAAGATCATACCAGCTCAATCTTTCAAGCATTCGCACCAGTAAATCATCCTTGCTCCAATGACCAGCCCGCGGTTGTTCATCATTGATTACAGCAAACATACTCTCAATAGAAATATTGTAATCCCAATTGATATGCTTTAGGCAATGGCGCTGTTTTTCAGTAATTTTTTTCATCTATATTTTTCTTCCAGATAATCGACATTACAATAATGGGGTCAGAGCCCTTTTAGCGCCGGCATCTTGATGGTAATATCAAACTATCTTCTCATTTTCTATAAGTAATGAATGAGGTATCAGTGGTATTAGCCGGATGATTTTACCATAAACTTTTAACATTCTCATAAGCATGAATTTTTTCATTTTTAGTCAGTAGTGTGGCATTTTCCGCACGAGCCGTTGCCACAATTATTTGGTCGGCGGGGTCATTATGAAATGGCTGGGGAAGTACAGTTGAACGGTATGATAAAATTGGGGATAGGGGGATAATTCGCAGTTTTGGCATATCAAGGGCAACGTTTATCCAATCCTCAGGGTTACATGAGATGCCTATTCTTTTTTTCTCAAGGAGCTTGCTGAATTCCCACGGAGAAATTGCAGATAAGAGCATTTCATCGTATAAGTCTGATTTGCCAATAATCTCTTTAACCTTTTTCGACAACTTTTGCGGATTCATATTCCACCAGATCCAAGTATGGGTATCAAGTAGATATGTCATTTGCAGGCATCCCACATCTCCTCGCCTAATGGGGTAAGGATATCCTTCTCAAAAATGAGAGTATCTGAGAGCTTGCCGGGTTTGGGATTTTTATCAGATTTGTGATAATGAGTTATTTGTGCTAACGGTTTACCTCGTTTTGTTATAACTATAGTTTCATGTGTTTTGGCAACCTTATCCAAAATTTTCAAAGCATGTGATTTGAATTGACTTATTCCCATGGTCTGCATATTAAAACCTCCTGATGTATGAATATTCCACATAGTCAATTTAAGTGGTCAAGTCAAGTAACCACATCTACTCTAACTCCTCTCTTTTCTCATAAATACCTTGATCAGGGCGTTCAAGTGGCTCTCCTTCCCAGGAACCGAAAAGCTCAAAATAACCTTCGGGCCATTGACTGGAAAGTTCATTTTTTATGAGTTTAGCCAAATATTTAGAAACTGATAAATGAGCATGCTTAGCTTTTTGCCGGAATAGTGCAGCTACTTCATCCGGAACATAACAGTGCAATTGCGACATAAATACCTCCAAATATATTCTATGTATTTGAATTATAGTCTATAGGTAGTTAGTTTGGTTTTGTCAACGTTAATTAAGACTTCTTTTGAGGCCGATTTCCCAGACTGAGATGGAGCTGACAAAAATCTGGTTGCTACCTTTGATGATGCTGTTTCTGGACATTTCATATAAGAACTCGGACGATGTCAGAGGGTTGACAATGGAACCAATAAATAGTACTATTCAGATATGAAAAGCAAGCACCATAAAACCCTTGAGCTAATCTTCTCACGACCGACAAGCGGCAACATTAAATGGCGTGACATTGAAGCTTGATTCCTGGGACTTGGTGCTGAGATCAGCGAACGTGAAGGGTCGCGTATTGGCGTACGATTATTCGAAGATAGAAAAGTTTTTCATCGTCCGCACCCTTCACCGAATACTGATAAAGGGGCAATAAATTCTATTCGAGATTGGTTAAAGAAAAATGAGGTGACACCATGATGAATATGATGGAAATTGACGGCTACAAGGCCATTATAGCTTACGACCCTGAAATTGAAATGTTTCGGGGTGAGTTTGTCGGCCTGAATGGGGGTGCTGATTTTTACGCCAAGGATATCGACAGTTTGAAACAAGAAGGAAAAACTTCGCTCAAAGTGTTTCTGGATATGTGCGCTGAGGATGGAATTGAGCCCGGTAAAGAGTATTCCGGCAAATTCAACGTTCGTATGCCTTCTAATCTTCATGCTGAAGTTGTTGGGGCGGCTACCGCTGCCGGAAAGAGTTTGAACCAGTGGGTCATCGACACTCTGGATCGCATTGTTCACGCATAGGATATTATAAGTGAGTGTATGAATTTGCCCAGAAAAATCCAGCGGGATTATCGGCGCAGCAGGCGGGCCAGGCGCGTCAGGTAAACATCATAACTATTGAACTATAGTGGCAGCCGTAGGGTAGATAACTGAACAGTAGAGTCTCATGAGCGGATTTCATATTCATAGCGGCAACCGGCTCGAAAAGCTGGCTGAGGTGCTGGCCGGTCTGGTGAATGAGCCGGGGAGTGCCGGAGTACTTGAACCTGAGGTGGTGGTGGTTCCGAGCCGGGGGCTTGAGCGCTGGCTGAAAATGACGCTGGCCCGGATTAACGGGGTTTCGGCCAATCTTGAGTTTCCTTTTTCCCAGTCTTTTTTAGAAAAAAATATTTTTTCCGGCCTCCGGCAGCAGATTGATGGACAGATTACCGGTGATCCTTTCAGTAAGGAGATGTTGGTCTGGAAGATTTTTTTTGCTCTGGAAAAAGTTGATGGAGAGGCGGCACCGGCCGGGATGCGGTTCGCCGAGATTGACAACTACCTTGAGCATACAGGAGACGAACTTTCGCGTTATCATCTGGCAGCGGAGCTGGGTGATCTTTTTGATCGTTATCTTCTCTTCCGGCCGGAGTTGATCCGGG
>JAGGTT010000085.1 GCA_021163565.1 Candidatus Tharpella sp. | reverse complement strand
CGTGTTCGCGCCACGAGGTGGGCCAACCTCGCCCGTAAAGGCAAAATGTCCCGCTGTTAACACCTTCTCGAGATTACTTCCAGATTTCATCTGCATATCCTCGTTTCTAGTAAAAAGTTATAAGATGAATAAGAGAAAGAGCTCCATGAGCCCATTGATCAGCATAGATTGTCTTAAAACCTAGCAAATGCCGTATCTCAGCACTTATGATGACAGAGTAAATTTAAAATCACAGGCTAATTAACTCCATGACAAGAAACTGTCAAGTTTTTTTTATTTTGTATCCAGTATCCAATATTTTTCATCCGCTTTCTGATCTTTCATAATTACAATATTACCATATGAACAACATGATAAAAATATAGCTGGCGAAAAATATATAACCTACTAAGGATTGAGACGACCCGTAAGAGATAAATCTGATGGCGTAGATAAAGTTCGGGGGTCGAACTCAATCCATTGTTCAATAGTTGTAATGATTTTTTCTTGACTAAATCATCATTTTACGTCATAGAGCACCAATTAAGTTACCACTGCTGAGAAACTGATCCTCAGACTGTGGCTATTACTGTTATTAAAATTTCGTTTTCTGGAGGGTATACCTATGAGTTTAAAGAGCAAATTCGAAGCTGGAGAATTTGCCATCCTGGTTGAGACAGAACCGCCTAAAGGAGCAGATATCAGCACCGTGCTAGCCCATGCCGAACCGATAAAAAGCCAAGTAGATGCATTTGTCGTTCCGGAAATGAGCAATGCTATTCTCCGAATGAGTGCCTTGGGTGCAGCCATAGCTTTACAAAACAAAGGTCTCGAAACCGCCATGCAGATTAACTGCAGGGATCGCAACCAGTTAGCTCTACAGGCCGACCTTTTGGCCGCTGGAGCTTGCGGCATAAGTAATATTATTGCAGTTCCCGGAGATGATCTCAAAATCGGCGATCACCCCCAAGCCAAGGCTGTCAACGAACTTAGTCTGGTTGAGCTGTTGCAAGCAGCCCAGACTCTGCAACAAGGCCAGGATTTGGGTGGTAACCCATTGAGCAGTGCTCCGAATTTTTTGCTTGGAGCCACAGCCAATGCTGGAGCTTGCGGCAAGGAACTTACGCAAGAGATCAATACGAGCAAAGAGAGTATTGCGGCTGGAGCCCAGTTTTTAATCACTCCAGCGCTCTTTGATATTACCTCAATCGAACCCTATTTGAAAAAAATTGACCAGAAGACAACCAGGATCATCCCGACGATACTGTTGCTCAAGTCTGTCGGCATGGCTCGCTACATCAAACAGACGCAAAACGATATTGATATACCCGATCAGATCATCGACCGGATTCGCAAGGCAAGTGACAAAGCTAAAGCCAGTACTGAAATTGCTAAAGAGATGCTGGTCGCATTGAAAGAGGCCGGTTTTGCCGGAGCCATGATTTCTACCGTTGGCTGGGAACATAAACTATCTGAAATTTTAGCACCATAAACTAATGCCCTCGTAGAAATTACTAGTTGTAATCAAACCGTAGTATGGATCTGAACAATCTCTACATACATATAAATGTAGGGAGGGTAAGATTCCAACTTCAATTTTTACGAAGCCATTATTAATTAATTTAAGGAGGGAAAGCTATATGAGTGACAAAAAAAGAATTCTCGTGGTCGATGATGAGCCCGATTTCTCATCCATCGTAAAAGCAAACCTGGAAGCTGAAGGCTTTGAAGTGGAACAGGCCTTTGATGGCGTTGAGGGGCTGGCTAAAATTAAGAGCAATCCTCCGGATGCAATTATCCTTGATGTGATGATGCCGGAAAAAGATGGCTTTGAAGTCTGTGCCGAGCTAAAAGGTGACCCAAAATATGCTGATATTCCGATTGTCATGCTGACTGCGGTGGCATCACACGTTAGTTCAACCCGTTATTCGCACCGAGGCGGGATGAGCATGGAAGCTGATGATTATTTGCCCAAACCAGCTTCATCAGCCCAGATCATTGACAGCGTTAAAGGCTTACTCGATCTTTAAGCCTATATTTTAATTAAAGGTAACTCTAATAAATGTTTCCCCGGTCTCAAATCCGGGGAAACATTTATTCTTAAAAACCGTGGAGACAACGATCGACGCTCCTGAATATATCAACCCACTGAAAACAGGTTTTGCAAAGGAAAACAGACGCAAGACAAACTATCAAAAAAGAGACAATATAGTAGAATCAGCGCAAAAGAAAAAAATCACTACCACCTGCTGGAGAGGCGGCGAGAAACCTTTAATGAACTTCAGAATATTTTCTTGTTTTGAAGCAAGAAAATATTCTGATAAAAGCACTTATTTACGGACAACGTTCGCATTAGCTTTCACATTGATCGGCCCGCTTCAGCAAACCTTCATCCATCAGATGCAGGTTCCCAAAGCACCAGAATTGAACATTTTTACGTTTAAGATAACGCCACCATGGGCTTTACTACATATTGTAGGATAGGATAATATTTGTTCATTGTATAAATTTAAGTGAAAGGAAAACAGAGAGATAAACTGGCTTCCGATCAATTCAGAGAAATCAAAGAATTTCACTCTATGTGAAAGTGGTTTTCAGGAGAACCAAGATGG
>JAGGTT010000175.1 GCA_021163565.1 Candidatus Tharpella sp. | reverse complement strand
TGATAACCGCATCACCAAAAATCGGGAAGTTGGTTGGCCAGGTCATCGCCAGTTTCCAGCGGTACTTGGCAGCAGCTTCTGCCTGAGGGGCAAACGTTCCAACCATCAGCAGTGAGCAAACGGCCAGAAGACAGACTGCCATACGAAATACAGATTTTTTCATCCTTTTCCTCCATCTAAGAGTAGATTGGGTTGCGGGGGCATTCAAAACTAAACTTTTTTAGTTATAAATTCAGAATATCGCCCCAGGTTACGATATTGTCAATAAGAAAGTCACTTTATCCAAGAAATCAATCTTATAAGATTAAACCATGGTTCTAAAATAGACAAGGAGGAAATAAGTCAAACAGAAAACAGGTATAATTTAGACTTAAAGATAACATCATCCCGGATATGATTCTTAAAAACCGATATAAAACGATGAGTTAATCATTGACTAGAAACAGAAGTTGGCAGATCATCAGCGTTTCCCTATTTCTTGAATAACAGCTGATTCAATCGAACTTTCTTTGTCGATAGACCTCGGCTATTCCTCCAGCAGAAGTTTCGCGATAGATTGATGGTAACGCCTGACCGGTTTCATTCATCACCAGGGTGATTTCATCAAAACTTATTTTGTGTTCTCCTCCTGAAAGTAAAGCGAAATGGCAACAACTTAAAGCTCGGGTCGCGGCGTGGGCATTCCGTTCAATACAGGGAATCTGCACCAGTCCACCGACCGGATCACAGGTCAATCCAAGATGGTGTTCCAAACCCATTTCGGCAGCATATTCAATCTGCCTATTGGTTCCGCCATGAAGTTGCGTTGCCGCAGCCGCAGCCATCGCACAAGCCGTTCCGACTTCCCCCTGACAACCAACTTCGGCGCCGGAAATAGAAGCATTTTCCTTCACCAGGTTCCCAATCAATCCAGCCGTTGCCAAAGCACGGAGAATATCTTTATAGCTGCACTCCAACGTCTCATTCAAATAGCGCAGAACCGCAGGAAGAACTCCGCTGGCGCCACAGGTTGGCGCAGTAACAATAATCCCGCCACTGGCATTCTCTTCGGATACCGCCAAAGCATAGGCCCAGATTTTCGCATTATCTTTGAGCTGATGCCCGTACAAACTCGCTTTGCGATTAAAGATATGTGACTTGCGTCCCAATCCCAGACCACCGGGGAGAACCCCCACTTGCTCCAATCCCCGGCTGATCGCTGAGGACATCACATCCCAGACGTTATCAAGAAAATCAAGAAACTTCAGATCTTCACAATTAAAAACGTACTCCCAAAGTGATTCACCGCTTCGATCCAGACACTCCAAGATATCAGACATTTTTGTCAGAGCATAAACTGAAGGTGGCGATACCGATTCTTCACTGTCCCGTAAGGCACCACCGCCAACACTGTAAACCTCCCAGCTCTGCGATACTAAACCGGCATCAGTGATTGCCTCAAAGCGCATCCCATTGGGGTGAAGAGGGAGTTGCTTTTCTGGAACCCAGAGTAACTCCAACTCTGTGTCATGAAATTGAAAGACATCTGCTAATGCCTTATCGGTCAAATGTCCCCGGCCGGTGGCCGCAAGACTGCCAAACAACGTAACCCGGTAAGATGCAGCACCGGGGTATTTTTCCAGAAACATCAGGGCGGCTTGTCGCGGAGCCATCGTGTGACTACTGGATGGTCCAGTGCCGATACGGTAGAGTTGGCGCAATGATTCCATACTTCATACTCCCGTTAAATCTTGCTAGCAGTTTGTCGGGCTTTGTGATTCTCGCCGCGGCGTTAAAGTTTCAGTTTTTGGGTTACGCCGCATGCCAGGTCTCGGCGATCATCGTCATCAATTGCTCATCCTGACGAACGTTATCCAGGTTGTCCAGACTGACCCCTTCGGCGATCGCGTAGGCAGACATCTCCTGAATCAACTGGTTGATATCGGCATCGGTCATATAACTACCGTCGGCTAGGGAGATAGTTTCTATCCGGTTACCTGTGGTCGAATCAGAGTAGTGCTTCATGGTAACCTGATCGTCAGTACCGTAACCGATTTTCATGGTGGAGCCGGTCTTGAGGAAGGTGATTTCTTCCTTGGTAACATCGGCTGCAAATATGATTTCGTCGGTTCCTGATTGATCGTAGATGGTATCGTTACCATCCCCGAGATTGAAAATATAAGTATCATTATTTTTACCGCCAAGTAACGAGTCATTGCCCTGATCGCCCCATAGCCGGTCGGTGCCACTTCCACCCCACAATCGATCCGCACCTTCGCCACCGATCAAGGCATCATCTCCGCTGTTGCCCTGGATAAAATCATTACCGGCATCCCCATAGAGAGTATCATCTCCCATGCCACCCCGAAGGGTATCGCGACCGGTGCCGCCAATCAGGGTATCATCACCATCATTGCCTTTCAGAAAATCGGTGCCAGCGCCACCAAAGAGAATATCGTTACCCCCACGGCCATACATAACATCGAAGCGCCAGGTGCCGGACATCAAATCATTGACGTTGTCCTGACCAGAAAACCATTCAATCGGCCACCAGCTACTGCCGCCTTCCTGGATAGCGTCCTTGGCAAGAAACACCGGACCATCAGTGGTCTGCAGCCAATCTATACCGTTTTCTGCTGCGGTAAAATAGTCCTTTAGAGTTACCGTTCCCTGATCAGCAACAGCGATATTCAGATCATCACCCTGCCGGGTCAGATGGAGCTGATCCTTGCTGATGCCATCCAACAATAGGCCGGCGGGTCCGACCCCCTCAATGGTAAGGTCTCCGCCACTATAGGTATTGACACTAAAATCGAGAGTTGTTGTCGCCGTGCCACCATGACCATCGGCAACAGCAATAACTGCCGTATCTGCGCCGCAATAGCCATCCTCTGCAGTATAAGCCCAATGCCCTGTAGCGTTGAGATCAAGAGAGCCATGTTCCGGCAGGGTATCAACAGCATAAGTCAGCGAATCACCGTCAACATCAGAGGCCGATAAATCTCCCTCTTGAATCAGGGTGCCAAGTATTTGATATGGCTCTTCGTTGCCTTCAACAACCGGGGCATCGTTGACCGGCGCAATAGTTAGATTGATAGTTGAACTGGCAGTGCCGCCAG
>JAGGTT010000288.1 GCA_021163565.1 Candidatus Tharpella sp. | reverse complement strand
TTGGTATTCTGGTTCTAATCTATTTCTGTATTCAGGACAGTACTGCCGGAACCAATGCGTACGGTCTCAACCCCAAGAGCGATGTTGAATACGCCGAATACGAAGTCATTGATGAGTGATTTCTGTTGCTTAAAGTCTTAATATATTTAACTCAAGATACCCTCAAACCTTTAAATATCGTGGTTAATGGGTGGAAAAACAGGGGAACAAGATGATAATCACGAAAGTAACCGATGCCGCTAAAAATGATAACCCACACAAGGTTGATGCCCGAAAACTTTATGATTCTGAAGCTGCCCAGGTGATTCATCTGACATTACAGCCCGGTGAGTCATTGAAGCGGCATATTACGCCGGTAGACGTATTTTTCTATGTATTGGAAGGGGTCGGGATTGTTGAAGTGGGGGATGAAAAGCAAGAAGTGAATATTGACACCCTGATAGAAAGTCCAGCCGGGATTCCCCACTGTTGGTACAATGAAAGCCAGGATGTTTTGCGTATCCTGGTCTGTAAAGCTCCCCGGCCCGGGAAAGCGACAAAGATACTCTAGAAAAAAGAATTTGTCAGTCAGTTGGTGGTAGCTGATATCTTCAGCTCAGGTCTTCATGTCCAGCTCATTCAATTGAAGAGTAATAAAAAAGTCCGGTCGTTATGGCCGGACTTTTTCTGTTTTTAAGGTACCCTTGACATCAATTCATCAGTCCCGGGAGAAAAAGTGAGATTTGCGGGATGGCAATTAAAAGAATGGTGCCGATAACTAAGGCGATAAGAAAGGGAATAACCCCTTTGAAAATGGTGCCCAGCGGGATTTCCGGTGCCACCCCTTTGACGACGTAGACATTGATGCCGACTGGAGGTGAGATAACTCCCATTTGCGTGACCAGGACAATAATTACGCCAAACCAGATAGGATCGTAATTGAGGGCCATGATAACCGGATAAAAGATAGGGACGGTTAAGAGAATTAAGGCCAGGGCATCAATGAAGCAGCCGCCGAACAGATAAACTGCGATAATTATCATCATTATGAAGAAACGGGGTAAGGGCAGGCTCGCAACCCAACTGGCCAGGTCGAATGGGATTCGAGTGACAGCCAGGAAATGGCCGAAAATTACAGCCCCGGTAACGATGACCATGACCATGCAGGCGGTACGGGTAGTTTCAAAAAGTGAGAGTTTTAATTTTTCAAAACTCATATTGCGACCCATAAGGGCAATGCCGATACTGCATAAGGCCCCGATTGCACCGGCTTCGGTCGGGGTGAATATGCCAGCAAAAAGGCCGCCCATAACCATAATAAAGAGGAGCAGAGTTTCGCCGGTTCCCTTAAGGGATTTGATCCTTCCTGGCCAGTCTGTTCGAGGTCCCGGAGGTCCGAGTGCCGGATTGCGGCGACAGGATATGTTGATTGCCAGGCAGAAGAGGCCGGCGATTAAAAGTCCCGGAAGAATGCCGGCCATAAAAAGTTTGCCGATTGATTGTTCGGTCATGATGCCGTAGACAATAAATACAACGCTGGGAGGGATGAGCATACCGAGGCTACCACCGGAAGCCACAGCCCCGGCGCCTAACTCCATCGAGTAGTTGTAGCGTTTCATCTCCGGCAGGGCAACGGTTGCCATGGTTGCGGCCGTGGCCGGAGAGGAACCGCAAATCGCGCCAAAGGCGGTACAGGCACCAACCGTTGCCATTGCCAGACCTCCTGGCCGGTGGCCGATGAAGGCGTAGGCGGTATCATAGAGGCGGCGGCTGATACCGGCGTGAAATGAGACCTGTCCCATAAAGATAAAAAGAGGAATAACCGTCAAACCGTAGGAGCTGAAGGTAGAAAATATATCCCGAGCCAGGAGTGAGAGAGCGGCGTCAAGGTTGACCAGCTGGACAAACCCGACAAACCCGACGATGGCCATGGCAAAACCAACCGGAATCCGAGCGAAAAGGAATACGATTAAAATCGCAAGGCCAATCAGGCCGATAGCACAGGGACTCATGTTGTTGGTACCTTCTGTTTTGGAACTGTAAGTTCAAGTATAAGTACGATGCAGACCAGTATCGAGGCGGCGGAGATAACATAAACTATGGGGTAAAAAGGCATTTCCAGACTCAAGGTAACTTCTCCGCTGCTTCTAAGTATATTGGCGTAGAGAAAAGATTGCCAGGCAATTAAGAAAAAGAGGGCTAGACTTAGCAGGTTGGCGACAACTGCGAATATTTTTTGGGCTCCTGCCGGGAGTTTTTCGACCATGAAATCTACGGCAACATGACCTTTACTTAAAGTGGTGGCCGGGATGGCAAAGGCAATAGTCAGCGCTCCGAAAAGTCCGACGAGTTCATAGGTACCGAGAATCGGGTGTTTAAAAAGGCGCAACAGGACATCCGCGCAAGTCAGTAGCATCATCGCAATAATGCTGCCCGCTGCCAGATAATTCATTATTTCTACTAACAGCCTGGTAATTTTGCTCACGCTTCTTAAACTCCCTGAAGTTGCTTTAAGTGACTTATCACTCATAAGGGTTTGTCGGAAATATGTTGTGAAGTGCAAATGCTGAAAGCACAGAGGCACAAAGTTTTTGAAGTTATTTAAGTTTACTTCTTCAATTAAAACTTTGTGCCCTCTACCTCTGTGTCATGGATTGCGGGCGAAGCCCGTCTTATTTCAACATTTCGTTAATCCGGGCTACGACCTTGTCTCCCGGTAGACCTTTGCTGGTGGTTTTTTTGATATAGTCATCCAGTATTGGTTTGACTTTGGCTTTCCATTTGGCACTTTCAGCCTCAGAGAGGGCATAGATCTTGTTGCCTTTTTCCAGGGTGTAAGCGCGTCCGGCGGCATCAGCGTCATCCCAGGCCTGACCCTGAACTGCGACCCATTCGCTACTAACGTCTTCAAAAATCTTTTTCAGGTTATCAGGCAGGGCTTGCCATTTACTCTTGTTCATGACAACGAACATAGAGGTTGTGTAGCCGATACCCGGAAGATCAGTACTATATTTGATGACTTCGCCCTGTTTCCAGCCTTTGAGAACTTCGATTGGCCCGATAGTTCCGTCAACTGTGCCTTTCTGCAGGGCTTCATAAGTGTCTCCCTGGGGCATGGCGACCGGCAGGGCTCCAAGAGTTTTGACGATTTTAGCGCTGAGCCCGGTCGAGCGAATCTTCAACCCTTTAAGGTCGGCCAACTGTTGAACGGGCCTCTTTTTCGTGTGCAGAACTCCAGGACCATGGGCATGGATATAGAGAACTTTTGTATCCTGAACCTCTTTAGGGTTGAACTCTTTGGTGATTGCCGTAGCAATTTTGGTGGCGGTTTTGCCGTCGGGATAGCCGACCGGCAGATCCAGCCCTTCAAGCAGGGGGAATCTTCCTCTGGTGTAGGCAAAGCAGGACATGCCGATATCAGAGATACCATTAACCACGCCATCATAAACCTGTGGAGCCTTGGTCAAAGTGCCGCCGGGATAGACTGTGATTTCAATTTGGCCGTTACTGCGTTTTTCAATCTCTTTGGCCCAGGCCTCTCCGGCGATGCATTGTGCATGTGAGGGGGGAAAGAAGATGCTGTAGGAGAGGCGAACTTTTTTCTCTTTGGCGAGGCTCTGGACGGGTATAAACAAAAGGATTGCAGCGGCTATCAGGAGAAAACAATGAATGCGGGTTTTTCTTGTTCTGTTCATAATTCACCTCATCAGAAAAATAGATTAAAAATACTCAAACGATCGACTGAGTTGGAGCATATTAGTACTGTTTTTCACTAAATGCAAGCGCAAATTAAAATCGTATATTTTATTCAAAATTAATGGTGTTTAAATTTCTTAATTCTCTTGACAAAGTCCAGAAATATGGATGAAAGCGGTACTCGAATGAGAACTTGATCGGGGCTGATATCTTAGTGCAGGTCTTCATAGCGCTGCTTAAAGCGGGTGAAATCTTTTTTACCGATGCCGCATACAGCATAGGGGCGTTCCCCAAGATCATGGCCGTCAGAGCCGCCGCTGGTCAGCAGGTTGAGCTCTGCGGCCAGCGTGTTTAACTCCTGTTTATCGATTTCTCGATGTCCCGGGTACTCTATCTCCAGACCATCAATGCAAATCGGTTCCGGTGCTGTAAATTCCGGCAGCAGTTTCTTTACTATCGGCCAGGGCGGCAGGACTTCACGGTAGTGTGAAGGCGGCGGGAAAGATCCGGCTGCGGGATGGGCGAGAAAGATGAGCAGGGGAAATTTACGGCGCAGGGGAGAAAGCTTTTCCATATCGATTCCGGAGGGCAGGTAGGCGGGACTCTGGTTGGCGATGATCTCTTTGACCTGAGATTTGTCAAGCTGATGATTTTCACTCAAAACCCGGGCAAAATGGCGTCTGGTGATGTTGTTTCCCAGTTTTTCAATCTCGGTAACGGTCAGCTCTTTTTTAAGAGTCAGGGTTTTTCCAGGAGTTGCGGTTGCAGAGTCCGGGCCGAAATGGTGATTTATGGCCGCGACCCGATCCCGGACCAGGGCGGCGCCGCGGCCGGTGGCAAACAGCGCCTGAATGGCTTTGCTGAAATCAGGGTTTTTGAGCAGTGTCGGCTGAAAGTAGATAAGCAGATGGAGTGACCCGACAAACTCCGGTCGTTTCAGACGCAGTGTCAGTTCAACTCCGGGAATAACTTCGATTCCGGCCTTGATCCCCGTCTCCAGCCCTTCCTCAACTCCGGCCAGAGTATCGTGGTCGGTTATTGATATAGCCGAAAAACCTTTTTCCGCAGCCAGATTAACCACTTCAGTAGGGGAGAGTTCGCCGTCGGAAAAGGTCGAATGATTATGCAAGTCGGCAACAATTCTCGGTTTCATTTGATTGTTTCCTTGAGAGGGATATTATTCTTTCGAAAAAATCTGATTGGACAATCTGTTATAAATCCTATTCTCAGCCTAATAGGTTATTTTTTTGTTAGATGCAATGAGAAAAGTTTTGTTGCCTCTTAAAATCTACTGTATTCCAGTGATTTTTTATAACCTTGTTTCTTTTATGTTTCTTTTATGTTATGAATAACTTGAATTAATGTTCTGTATACTGAAATGACAAGGTTAATTATGAAGACTTTTCTTGCGGGCCGGATTCCGTTTTTATTGATATTTTTTATGATAATGTTTTTTCTGGCGGCACCCCTTGCGGCGGAGACCCACCAGTGGCGTGAACCCTTGACGGGCATGGAATTTGTTTGGGTTCCGGCCGGTTCGTTTTTTATGGGGCAGACTGATGCTGAGAAAGAGAGTCTGGTCAAGGTGATGGGCCGGGAGAAATATAACCGCTATTGTGCCGATGAAGTTCCCCGCCATGAAGTTACTGTCGGCGGTTTCTGGATTGGTAAATATGAAGTAACCAATGCTCAATATCTTCATTTTGCTCCTGAGCATGACAGTAAATCGTATAAACAGTTTTCCTTGAATGGTCCCCGGCAGCCCGTGGTTGAGGTTTCGTGGAATGAAGCGGTAGCTTTTGCCGAGTGGCTGTCAAAAAAGAGCGGTCGAATTATCCGGCTGCCGCGTGAGTTTGAGTGGGAGTATGCCTGTCGTGCCGGTACGACAAGCATTCGTTACTGGGGCGATGATGTTGGTGATAC
>JAGGTT010000104.1 GCA_021163565.1 Candidatus Tharpella sp. | reverse complement strand
TTTCAATATAGCGTATCATTTTTGATAGTTTCTATTAATTGCAACAAAAAAAGGAGTGTGGATTATGAACAATTTTTCGCGTCAATTTATGCGGTCGCTGATGGTCGCAATCATTCTGCTGGTGATCGGTGCTGGTTCGGCTTTTGCTGATTACGCCTACTACTTCCCTTATTTTTCCAGTTCGACCAGCAAAGGTGAAGTGATCGGTTTGCAACTGCACAATACCACTAACGAGGCGGCTGATGTTAAAATTGCAATCATGGATCCAGATGGTGTGACCTTGAAAGTTGAGAGTTGGCAATTGGCTTCTTTTGGTCAGCGGGCGGCAGTTATCGGTGCCGATTTGACTGAAGCTGAAGGCTCTTTCCAAGTGCTTTCAACTAAACCCCTGACCGGGTTTGCTTTTCTTTTTGCCAATCAGATGCGGGTCATGTACGATATGAAGATGACTCAGACTGCACTGAGTAAACTTGATATTCCCCAGGTAGCTCAGGATGCAGAGTGGGGGATGCGAATTCTGGTTGCCAATCCCGGAGAGGACGCGGTTGCCGTGAATGTTACATACCGGGCTCCGGAAGGTTCATCTCCGACTGCGGCCTACACCTTTGACCTTAAGGCGTACGGCAGTGCTGTGGTTAAATTGGTAGATCTGATGAATGGTTGGAATCTGCCGGAGTTGAGCGGCGGTTCATTGGAGTTGGTCACCGATGGTGCCGGTGTCGTGGCGTTTGCGACTTATGACAGTTTGGGTAGTGGCGGGTCTTTCTATGCTGGTATCGGCGCGGTCGATCCTACCAAGCAAGAGGATAATTTTACTTCGACTCGTTCTCAGTATGCCGTGGTCTCCTGTTCCGCACCCGGTTATGGCAGCGGAGCCCATGCTCTGATTGATGTCGAAAAGCCAAGGTCGGTGCAGGAGAACCTGCTGCCTGCTGGTTCCGATATTAAAATGGCCGCCCAAGGTGAATTTTTTTACCGTATTGCCCGTAGTGGTAGTGACAGTGTCACCAAATTTGCGGCGACAGCACCGGCAACCCCGGTCTGGCAGTATTCAACGTTGGGTGACGAGGCGGCCAGTAACCCGCAGAGTATGATTTTTGCTTCATCAACTAAAGCCTATATCCCGCGTTTTAACTCAGATAAGATGTGGGTTGTCAATCCGGAGACCACGACTGAGGCCGGTTTTAAAACCGGCGCGGTTGATCTCAGTGCCTATGCCGATGCCGACGGTTTGCCGGAGATGACCCAGGGAGTTGTGGTTAACGGCAAGCTCTTTCTTGTTCTTCAGCGCCTGGATCAGGATAATGGCTGGATCCCCCAGACTGCGTATTTGGTAGTTATTGATACTGCCACCAATGCCGAAATTGATACCAAGAGTCCTGACAGTGGTGATCTGAAAGGTATTCCTCTGCCGGTTAAGAATCCCTGGAATATAGTTTATAAAGACGGAAAAATTTATGTTAATGGAGTGGGTAGTTATGCAAGTAGTTGGGCTGGTACCCCGGCCGATTATTCCGGTGGTATCGTTTCTGTTGATCCGTCCACTTATGCTGTGAAGATGATTATTGATGATGGCGATGATGATAACCATCCTTACGGTAATATCTCCATGATGACTGTTGTCTCTGCCACAAAAGGCTATTTTGTTGCCTACGCAAAAACTTATGATGGTGATTTAGAAGAAAATGATGCATTGTACAGTTTTAATCCAACTACTGGTGTGGTTAGTGAAGCACCGATTGCAGCTTTTCCTAGTGGTAAAGTTCCCTCCGAGACGAGCGTTTCTATTCCTGCTCTGGGCGTGGATGATTCAGATAAATTATGGGTTGCCTCGAATACTTCTAGCGGTGGCGGGAGTTTGACGATTATCAACTCTGATGACGACACCGTGGATCAGGTGCAGTCACTCAATCTTAATCCTCAGGGGATTGCTTTTGGTACCTGGGAGTAGATGATTTAATAACAGACCGATTTTAGTTGGTGGGAAAGACCCCTTAGGAGAATAATCTCTGAAGGGGTCTTTTTTTTGGAGGGGATATTTTTCTCCTCGGGTTTATAAATTGCTGAAATTTGACAAAATAGTCGAATTGGTGTAAGTAAAACCGCTTTTTGAAATTATTATTACATATTGAAAATATTAGATTTTGGAGGAATATTGCAGAAATCTTTTTCTTTGGCTGGATTACAGAAGATCGTACCATCCCTTTTTATGATAGATTGTGGCGGTTCGGATACTTTAGACCGGTGGCGGCATGATCTTTTCGTGTTCATAGACGAACTTGAAATTGAGGCTTTAAACCGGTTTTCTGGAGAAAACCTGGGGTCGTCACGGCGGATGAACCAGTGCGCTTCGATCCTGCGTATTCTATTCTCGGCTGCGGCCGAGCGGAAGTCGGGTTTCAGTATTACCCAGGCTCTGTATGATATTGTCAACGGGGTTGAACGTGATGATCTGAGCCCGGCGTTTTATGCTGAAATCAACTCTCTTTTTGCCGGCCTGGTTCAGGGGGGGGATGCTGACGCGGCCATAATTGCCGCCGACCACGGCGATAACGAACTTGAAGGGCGTGAAGCGGCGTTGCTGCGTTCGGCTCAGCTTGATGGCATGGAAAACCGGGTTACCAGTTTTATGGCCCGCTACAGCGACGGTCTCAATGCAGCGAGTGTGGCTCGCCGCGCCCGGCGGCGCGAACGCATTAAAGCTTATTTCAAGATTGATGATGAGCAGTGGTATGACTGGCGCTGGCAGATTGATCATATTGTTCAGGATATATATACCCTCTCCCGGATTCTAACGATGAGCCGGGCTGAAAAGGAGGCTGTGGTTAGAGCCCGGGAGAATGCTCTGCCTTTCGGAGTGACACCGTACTATCTTTCTTTGATGGATGATGATGATCTCGATGCGCGACGGGATGCCACAGTCAGGGCCCAGGTCCTGCCGCCGACCGAATATGTTGATCAGGTGATTGAATCAAAGGGCCGCGAAGGTGATCTGTCAGGGCTCGATTATATGCGCGAGGAGGATACCTCACCGATTGATTTGATCACCCGGCGTTATCCGGCCATCTGTATTTTTAAGCCCTTCAACACCTGTCCCCAGATTTGTGTCTACTGTCAGCGCAACTGGGAGATCGAGGATGCCATGGCGGCTGATGCTCTGGCCTCGCCGGCGAAGATTGAAGCGGCGGTCAAATGGATCGGGGAACATCCGACGATCCGTGAAGTCCTGATAACCGGGGGCGACCCGCTGGCAATGAGTGATGAATTGGTCGAACGGATTGTCACTATGGTTGCTGAGATTCCAACGGTTGAAAGAATTCGTATCGGTACCCGGACTCTGGTAACCATGCCGATGCGGATTACTGAACGTCTGGCATCATTTTTGGGTTCACTGCGCCAGCCTGGCGTACGTGAGGTTGTGGTTGTGACCCATGTCGAACACAGTTATGAGCTGACCCCCGAGGTTGCGATTGCGGTTGATCGTCTACGGCGTCAGGGCATCGGCGTCTATAATCAGCTGGTCTACACTTTTTTTGTCTCCCGTCGTTTTGAGGCGGCCTTTCTCCGCCGCCGCCTGCGCCAGGTTGGAATTGATCCCTATTACAGTTTTAACGCCAAGGGTAAGGAGGAGACGGCTGATTATCGGGTTCCGATTGCGCGTTTGTTGCAGGAGCAGAGTGAAGAGGCCCGGCTCTCACCTGGAATTGAACGGACCGATGAGGCGGTTTTCAACGTTCCGGGGCAAGGTAAGGGTTATCTGCGTTCACTCAGGCAGCGGCAGCTGATCGGCATCGATCCCGATGGTTCCCGGGTTTATGAATTTTTCCCCTGGGAGGATGGCATCGTCAAGGTTGCTCCGGCACCCTATATCGCCCGGGATGTTCCAATTCTTGATTATCTTGAGCGGCTCAACAGAATCGGTGAGAATGTTGCCGAGTATCAATCTATCTGGCGCTATTTCTAGAGGGTACCCTAAAGTCAGGGTATAAC
>JAGGTT010000082.1 GCA_021163565.1 Candidatus Tharpella sp. | reverse complement strand
GACCCCCTGGTTGGCCCCGAAACTCTGGTGATTGGAATCTCGCAATCGGGAGAGACTGCGGATACGCTGGCGGCTCTGCAGGAGGCCCGCCGTCGGGGAGCCTCTCTGCTGGCAATTTGTAATGTTATGGAGAGCAGTATCGCCAGGCTTTGTGACGGGGTTTTCTATACCCACGCCGGGCCGGAGATCGGGGTTGCCTCAACTAAAGCTTTTACGACTCAGCTGACCGCGCTTTTTCTGCTTACACTGGAATTTGCCGCTATCCGTCAGAGCCTGAGTGATGAACAGATAAGTCAGCAGGTAAATGCGCTCTTGCATCTGCCGCTGGCGATTGAGAAGGTTCTCGAACGGGCCCCGGAGCTTGAGCTTATGGCCCGCCGCTACCATCATGTCGATGACTATCTTTACCTCGCCCGCGGACTTAATTTCCCGATTGCTCTGGAAGGGGCGCTGAAATTAAAAGAGATCTCTTATATCCATGCCGAAGGCTATCCTGCGGGCGAGATGAAGCATGGTCCAATCGCCCTTATTGATGAGAATATGCCGGTCGTCGTGCTGGCTCCGCCGGATCGTCATCTGGAAAAAATTATCAGTAATTTTCAGGAGGTCGCGGCCCGTGACGGGCGTCTGCTGCTCTTTTGCGGGCCGGATTTGGTGCTGCCGGAGGATGTTGAAGGGATTGATCGTTTTGTCGTTGAGGTTGTCGGTGAGGATCTGAATCCTTTACTTTATGTTGTGCCCCTGCAACTGCTGGCCTACTATACCGCTGTGCTTAAAGGCACGGATGTCGATCAACCCCGTAACCTGGCCAAGAGCGTAACCGTAGAATAACTGAAAAGTTTAAAATCAAAGCGTTTATCATGTCTGGATTTGAGTAATTATGCCGCTCAGAACAAAACTCCTAAATAAAATAGTTGACCTGAAAAATCGTTTCGGGATTTCTGAGAACTATTTTCTTATTTTTCTGGCGGTCTGGATTGGAGCTCTAAGTGCCTTGGGGAATTGGGGCCTGCGCTTTGCGATTGAGTTTGTTCATGAACATCTGTTTGTAGTTGGGATGGGTGTCTTAAGGGTTGGTGAAGGGGGCTGGAAATTTTACCTGATGCCGCTTTTGCCGATGATCGGCGGTTTACTGCTGATTCCTTTGGAAATGGCGATGCCGGGTTATGTCTGTGGTTATGGTCTACCCAATTTTCTGAAAACGGTTAACCTCGGTCGCGGGCGTCTGTCCCGGCGCAATATATGGATTAAAATTCTGGCTCCGGCGATAACTATCGGTAGTGGCGGCTCAGCCGGGCAGGAGGGGCCGATTGCCACCATCGGCGGGGCGATTGGTCAGCTGGTGGCTGGATTTTTCTCGTTTAATCAAGGCCGGGTGCGTCTCCTTATTGCCTGCGGGGTCGCCGGTGGGATTGCAGCAACCTTTAATGCGCCAATTGCCGGGGTCTTTTTTGCCTTAGAGATCATAATGATGGGCGATATCGGTCTGGCAATTTTTACTCCGGTGGTGATTGCTGCGGCAACCTCGGTAGTGTCGACCCGGTTGATTTTTGGTGACGAGAGACTCTTTGCGACCCCGGCATTTACGATGACCAGTTTTCGTGAGCTCTTTGTTTACGTGGTGATGGGGGCCGTCATCGGTTTGTTCGCCGCATTTTTTATCAGATTTTTCTATCTGGTGCAGGATTTTTTTACCAAGCTGCGTTTTCCCCGCTATCTGAAACCGGCTTTAGGCGGTCTTCTGGTCGGCCTGATCGGCATCTTTTTCCCTCAGGTAATGGGTGATGTCTATGTCCATTTTGGTCATATTTTTCACTCACCCCCGATCTGGTATATGGCTTTAGCCCTGGTTTTTATGAAGATTCTGGCAACCTCTATCTGTCTTGGTTCAGGTGGAGCCGGTGGTCTTTTTGCTCCGATTATGTTTGTTGGGGTGGTCTTGGGTTCATGTTGCGGTCAGATTGCAACCCAACTCTTTCCTGGGGTGGTTATCTCGCCAGACGGTTATGCAATTGTCGGTCTTGGTGCGTTCCTTTCGGCCGTAACTCATGCTCCATTAACCGCAATTTTCTTAGCCTATGAGTTGACCGGTGAATCGCAAATTATTCTGCCGGCCATGTTTGCGACTGTATTTGGTATCATGGTGGCCCGCAGTATTGAACGGGAAGGGATAGATACCTTTGGTCTGGCCCGGGAAGGGATTCACTTAGAGGATGGCCGTGAGGTCAATCTGCTGCGTTCGATCAAAATTGGTGATGTTATGTTCCGGGGTTCTCTGGAGACAATCCCCGAGACCATGAAACTGAAATCCTTGCTTCAGTTTTTGCCAAGATCACGTAAAACCACCTTCCCCGTAGTTGACAGTGAAGGTCTTTTGAGTGGGATCTTGAGTATTCAGGATCTGCGGGAGTTGGTTTATGAGAAAGATCTGGAAGAGCTAATTGTGGCCAAGGAGTTAGCTCGTGATAAGGTCTTAACCGTCACCGCCCATGATCATCTCGGCCGGGCCTTGCAGAAGATTGGTTCGCGCAATATTGATTACCTCCCGGTTGTCGCCGAAGATAATCCCCGTCGCCTGGTTGGTATGATTTCGCGTCAGGACATTATCTCATCTTACAATCGCGCCCTTTTAGAACGCGAGTTACCGGGGCATTAATGACCTGATAAGGCCATTTACTTGCGACCTTCGCGAGACAATAAAAAACCCGCTCAGAAATGGCCGGGTTTTTTATTGTCCTAAGAGTAGAATGGGTATTGTGCTTGAGGGAAAACTGTGCTTTAAGTGATGTTACACTTATTACGATGAAGGT
>JAGGTT010000249.1 GCA_021163565.1 Candidatus Tharpella sp. | reverse complement strand
TGGATAGTCTTTGTCTGCAGTGATGACCGGTTTACGTCTGACCCTGAGTAATGCTTGCTCGCCAAACTTAAAGTTGCCGGGAAGATCATCTGAATTAGATACTAGATAGCGTCCGATATGATTAGTATTCCAATATCTTGGGTCGGTGGGGTAATCGTCGGACCGGGAAGCCATATCTTCTGCGATTTGCCGACCAAGAAATCCCTGGGGGCATAAATCAAACAGAAAATATGGCAAATCATCATAGAGGCCATTTTTGTTTACACCGAGGAGTAAGGGGGGTGTGCCAGTGGCGGTTTCAACAAAAAAACCTCCGTGAATTAATGGCCGTAGATATGCTGCTAAAGCTGTATTTCCGTGGGCATCGACTATGCTTAATGGGAGCTTGTCGTTGCCGCCAAAAGCATTACAGGTGGCCGCATATCTTGGTGATCGGCCATTTTGTAGTTTGATGACATGGTCGCCCAGGTTTCTCAATTCACGTGACACAGCGCTTTGGCTCAGGCTTGTCGCAGCTTGAATTTCCTTTGAGGTTGACGGCCCACGCTCTAAATATTTTCTGATAGTTAATGGCATATAGGTGCCCTTTCCCCACAAAACAACTAATATGATGACTAGCAATTAATTGTTGTATAGCACAATAGTAATTATATTATCAAGACTTTAAGTATCGATGATAAATAATTACGACTAGCTTTATGACTAGTTTTATGATTTTGTTCTAACACAGAAAAGATTAGGCCCCAATTTATCATCTAAAAGTTAGTACCTTTTAGATGATTATCAGGCTTGACTTAGGGGTATTTTGTACCTAATGCTTGGGTCGTGAAAATGTCGTTGTTTGTAAATGAGTAAGTCCTTCCCCTGTTCTCTGCCATTTGTCAGTGCAATGCCGGTAGGGCGTCGAGTAGCAGGCCGTCGCTGGTGCCGTTGAGCTGGAAGGCGGCGAGAGGCTGGTCGGAGGTGTAGCTGACATAGGTGGCGGTGGAAAGTTCATGGCCTAAAAGCTGTTCGGCGGTCTGGGAGCGCTTTTCGTAAGCGGCTAGGTTGATAGTGCGCGCTGCCCCCGCCAGCCGACCGTTGTTGTCAAAGGCCCGGAGTGTTATCCGGGCCGGATGGGCCGTGGTGTTGGCCAAGGCAATTCCGGTAAACCCCTCCTTTTCGAGCTTGGCGAAAACCCCGCTGTTTCCTACGATCTCCATACCTGAATAGCCGGCTAATTGGTAGCCGTTGCTGGTGCCGAAAAGTTCGAAGCCGGTCAGGGGATGTTCGGCGTCAATCTTGAACCAAGCGGCCTTTTCGGGAAAGCTTAAGGCAGCCGCTGAACTGACAAAATGCTCAAAACTGTTCAGTTCTTGGTTGAATCTGGCAATCATCTTGCCTTGGTCGTCGAAAATGCTGAAATCAAGCAGGTTGCTTGTCGGTCGGCAGTTGTAGGCTGCGATCCCAGTCCACCAGGTCTCAGAACTGGCGATATGGGGATAGATAATAGTAGATGCCTGGCGGTCCTGCAGCGGGATGCCGGAGAGCTGCCGGCCGCTGCCAAAAAGTTCCAGCCCGATGATCCCGGCGCAGTTGTCGATGATCAGCGATCTGATTGCTGGTTGGGGCTGGTTTTCGAACAGGGATCTGATGCTTAACGCCCGGTGTTCGCCGGGAGCCAATACTATGGTCCTTTTCAGGCCATTGTCGGTTTCAATGAAAAGCGGGCGGGGCGAGGCCGTGACATTGATCAGGCTGAGGCCGGTAAACCAGCCGTCGGTTGAGGCGATATGGGGCACGAAGATACGAGTACGGTTGAGTTCCTTAACGGCTGGCACCGCAACCCGGAAATTTCCGGGTTGGTAGAACTTGTTGTAGCCGGTCATGGTGTCGCTGTCGGCACTAAAAACCAGGTAGCCGATCCGGTTGGAAGCGGGGAAACTTTCATTGATGTCGAACTGGCGCCGACCCCGAGGCGGCAGTTCGATGCCGCCGATTTCACCGGCCGGCTGGCCGTCGTCGGTATAAGCAATGAGAGTGCCGGTAAGGTTGCTTTCCGGGCTTAAGTTGATAATGGCGATCTCGGTCTTCCAGCCATCGGTAGTGGCGCAGTGGGGAAAGTAGAGAGTGTCGGGCTGTCTGACCAAGTATTCACCGAGGCTCTGGTTGCCCCGGTTGTCGGTGGCTTCGACCCGGACCAAGTAGTTGCCGGGCCTGGCAAAAGTGTGGGTGACCTGGTTGTTGCTGAAAGGCCCGGCGCTGGCACTGCCGTCACCGAAGTCCCAGCGGTAACTGACTCCACGGGTGCCGGTGACCGGGGAGGAGAGGGTTGCCTCGAACTCTTTCTCCAGCCGGGACGGATTGTCGGCCCCGGTAATTTCAGTGGTCGGTTCGTCGTCCAGCAGGTCGAGTAGAAGCTTGAGAAAATCGTTCCTAGAGGTAAACCCCGACCGGTTGTTAACGGCCTCGAGGCCGAAGGTTGCGTAAACCGAGCGGCCGCTGTAAGTCAGCAGCGGGATCTCGAGGCTCGGCTGTTCACTGCGGGCCAGGACCACTGTGCCGTCACTGTAATAGCCGTTGTTGTTGTAGGAGAAAGAAGGAAATATGAGCAGAAAATTGTTTTTCAATCGTTCCCACCAGCTCCTCGTAAACTCCTGGTCTTGATTGAACTGGAGGAAGAAGAGGGAGTCATAGTTGGCGGGTGCGAGCTCAAGGGAGACTTGACGGAATGAGGCTGGGGCCAGTGGATGGGGGCCGAGCGGCTTCTTTTCCCCTGCCGAGATGGATACCCATCCTGCGACGCCCATAACATCGTAGAGAAGGTCGCTCGAACCGTCTGCCAGGAGGTTGTCGGGCCGGCCCATGACCAGGAGACGGCCGCCGTCGCGGACGTACTCGAAGAGCCGGTTGCATTTTTGGTCGGATAGGGGGTAATAGCGGTTGCCGCAAAAAAGGATGACGGTTCGGTAACTTTCCAGCTGGGATGTAGTCGGAACCAGTTCAGTTTCGTTTCGGGTTTTGACCTCCCAGACATCAAAGGTCCGGCCGAGCTGTCTTAAGCTCCCGGTGTAGAAGTCCTGGTAATCAGGATAGTCGCCGGAGTCACTGCCGTCGTTGTCGATCAGCAGGATTTTTGCTTTCGGCGGCTCGATGATCCGGCTCCAGAGGGGCAGGTGGGCTTGGTGGTGTTCACCGGTCAGCAGGATGTGGCCCTGGAGATCGCCGCCAGCGACTCCGGCGGTGCCGCTTTCGAAGGTGACTGTGAAACTTCGGCTGGCTCCGGCCTCCAGGGTCAGGCGGGTGGGAGAGAAGCTGATCCCGGCCAGGTGGTTTTCGGCGGTTTTTGGGTTGAGAGCGGATAGAGCGTAGTTTTCCCGTTTGTCGGTCAGGTTGGTAATGGTTACGGCAATGGTTTTTTTACGGCCCCGGACCAGCTGGCCGAAACTCAGCGAGGGGGGCTGGCAGGCAATGCCGGGGTCGGCCGCTCGGGTCAGGTCGATACGCCCGGCGCCGATATCGAGCGGTAAGGCTGCTTCGCCGTCCATGGTTTGTACCCCCCGGAATCTGGCAGTGGTCATCAGGGCTGAGCGGATGAAACTGTTGGGCCAGTCGGGATGGATCTGCATCAGCAGGGCTGCGGCTCCGGCCACGTGGGGTGCGGCCATCGAGGTGCCGTACATTATGGTATAGCCCAAGAAACGCTCCTCGCCAATTCTGGTGAGGTCTCCTTGAGAGATAATATGGTCGCCCGGGGCTACGAGATCAGGTTTCAGGGTTGCTCCGGCTCCCGGTCCCCGGCAGCTGAAATCACTGACCAGATCGGCTTCGTCCGAATAACGGGTGGCACAGCGAGTGACCTCGAACCGGGCCTGATCCC
This sequence comes from Candidatus Tharpella sp., assembly GCA_021163565.1. Taxonomy (GTDB): domain Bacteria; phylum Desulfobacterota; class Anaeroferrophillalia; order Anaeroferrophillales; family Tharpellaceae; genus Tharpella. The sequence goes on along the minus strand of JAGGTT010000249.1, from coordinate 11,932 downwards.
CATGCTGGAGGCACCAGTCACGCAGGGCCAGGCCGTCGTGGTGGCCGATGAGTACGGACGGGATAGTGACCTTACTGGCATTGCTGCCACTTCCCATGTTGAACAGCTCGTTGCCGCCCTCCACGTTGTTGTAGACGATAACCATTGCGGCTCCGGCCCGCTGGAGTTGGAAAACCTTTTCGCTGAAGTCGCAGTCACCGCGTTCAACCAGTACCGCTTGGCCGGCGAAGGGCTGGCCGGCCCAGGGTCGGCACCCATTGTCATCGGTAAAGGTAAGTTCCAGAAAGAGCCTGTCACCCTCAAATTCAGCAGAGAATTCTGCCTCTTCAAAATCGATGTCGTCAAGACGGGGAGTGGCTGCTCCCAGAGAAGTTGTGGCCTTGAGGAGAAGATTGGAATAAATATGGGCGTTGCAGGTGGTTGAGCCTACGGTCAGATAGTCGGCTGAGGGGTGGATTATGGTGCCTGGATCGGGACCTTCGTTGCCGGCCGCAACGACCACGAAAACTCCGGCTCGGACGGCATTGACCAAGGCCCGGTCGACGAGGTCGTAGTAGCCGCCGGATGAGAGCCGGCTGACCTGCCTCCAAGAGAAATTGATGATGTCGGCGCCGTCGTTGACTGCGTCTTCAAAGGCGGCCAGAGTCTCAGCCGCGTAGGAGATAGTTTTGCCCTTCTGGTCGAGATAATTGAGTCGGTAGCTCATCAGCCAGGCGGCTGGCGCGACACCACTCAATTCCAGTTCGATGCCATAATAGTTGGTGCTGACCGGATTACCGGCAGCGATTCCGGCGACGTGGCCGCCGTGGAGGTCGCCGTGAGGACCGGGCCAGGCGGACTCCTCGCCAGGAGCTGGTGGATCATCGCCCCGGAAATAGGCCCGGGAGGCAATGATCTTGCCGTTGTTGTTGCGGGTATCTCCCAGACCCGGGGCTGGAATCTCCGGCGGGTAGCTGAAGCCTTCTCCCGAGAACATCGGGCTGAAATGGTGGATGCCGGAATCCAGGATCGCGATCTTGACCCCGCGCCCGGCATCGGTTATCGCCTTGATTGAGGGGTGAGCCCAGAGTTTTTGTGTACCGATGAAATCGCGGCTGGCGAAGAGAGCCGGCTGCAGGGCGCGGTCGGGATAGACTGCCTTAACCCCGGGCAGGTTCCTGAGCTCTGTCATCAGGGCCTGACGCTGGGCCGGGTCGGGGCCGGGATCGAGGACCAGGCCGTTGAAGAGTGTCCGGTAGCGCAGCGGTCGCTCTTGGCCCCGTGAGTCACAATACCTGGTCCGCTGGTAGGGCCGGGACAGTTTTTGCAGCCGGGAGAGAAAACTCTCTTGTTCCCGGTCGATGCGTTCAAGTTGCAGCCGAACGGTGCTGCTGCCGGGATCAAACCGCCGGCCGCGGCGGACGGCGGTTGCGGGGGACAGGGGACAGCAGGAGACCAGTGGTTTGCCTTGGAGTTCGACAATCAGGCGACCGGAAAATTCGTTTTTGGCGATAGTCGTGGTTTGCAGGTGGTTGTCGGTTGAGGGCGGGTCGGCGGATGCCGAGCTCGTTCCTGCAAAAACCGCCGCGAAGGTAAAACCTGTTAAGAGAAGTATGAAGATCGAGACGACCAGGATTGCCTGCTTAACAAAACCGTTTTTCATGGCCGGACTCCTTTGTATATAAGGCGCTATTTGGAGATGAATTGAACATATTATCGGTATAAATGCAACCATTAAAAGTGTGGCTTTAAATGGTTTAACCTATGGGTCACCCATCAGGATCAAGGCTCTTGTATAAAAAATGGTGAATAATCCCGAGCGAGTCTAGATCTTTCTCGGGAACTGCTAATTACTCTAAATTATACGGCTCCTGTCCGCATTTGCGAACCCAGAAAATCTACGGTGGTCCCCAAAAACTGTACGGGAAGATCTTAACTTATTCAATTAAGGTTCCATGATATACGACATACGTTTGCCAGCTTGCTTTTGACCAATGGTGAAAGCCTGGCTTACGTCAAAGAACAATTGGGACACAGTTCTATTCAGATGACCGTTGACATTTATGGACACTTGATCCCAGGGTCAAATCGGAAGGCTGTAAACCGCTTAGAAGGCGCGACAAATTACAAATTATTACAAGTAGAAAAAACAAAAGGGCTATAACCCGTTAAGATTACAGCCCTTTTAACTTTATGGTGCCGAAGAGAGGACTCGAACCTCCACAAGCTTGCACTCACATGGACCTGAACCATGCGCGTCTACCAATTCCGCCACTTCGGCAAAGCATCTTCTCTCAGGCCGCAAGTACCGTTATCTTACAATCCCAGCACCTCCAGTCGAAAAGAGTTGACACTTCTAGACTAAAAAAATTATATTGTCAAGTTGAGATCGAAAAAAGATTTGTTATCGTTTTTTTGTTCAATTATAAAAATATGCCGGACTGTATGGGTCGGCTCTGATTGACTTTACAAAGGAGTTTGCTAGTGCAGATTTACAATTCACTGAACCGTCGTAAAGAAGAGTTTATTCCGATAGAACCCGGTAAAATCGGTATCTACGCCTGTGGGGTTACGGTTTACGATTTATGTCATATCGGCCATGCCCGTTCGTTGGTGGTTTTTGATGTTATCTACCGTTATCTTAAATATCGGGGTTACGATGTTACGTTTGTACGGAATTTTACTGATATCGATGATAAGATTATCAACCGTTCCAATGAACGTGGGGTGAGCTGGAAAGCTTTGGCCGAGCAGTATATTGATGAGTTTTATGTTGATATGGATAAGCTGGGCCTGCTCCGGCCTACTTATGAGCCCCGGGCGACCGATCATATTGAAGAGATCATTAATCTGGTGCGCCAGCTGGAAGAAAAAGGTATGGCCTACGCCGTCGATGGCGATGTCTATTATCGACTGCAGCGGTTTAAGGGTTACGGGAAGTTGTCGGGTAAAAATATCGATGATCTTCTCTCCGGAGCCCGGGTTGAGGTTGATGATCGCAAGGAGTCACCGCTCGATTTTGCACTCTGGAAAAAGAGTAAAGCCGGTGAGCCGAGCTGGCCGAGTCCTTGGGGTGAGGGCCGACCGGGCTGGCATATCGAGTGTTCGGCCATGAGCCAGAAATTACTTGGTGATACCTTTGATATCCATGGCGGGGGCAAGGATCTGATATTCCCGCACCATGAGAATGAAATTGCCCAGTCCGAGGGAGCGAGTGGCAAGCCCCTGGCAAATTTTTGGGTTCATAACGGCTTTGTCAATATCGATCAGGAGAAGATGTCAAAATCGTTGGGTAATTTTTTGACTATCCGGGAACTGCTTGAAGATTGCCATCCTGAAGTTCTGCGTTTTTTTGTCGTCTCAAGTCATTATCGTTCACCAATTGATTTTTCAACGGAGAATGTAACCGTGGCTGCAACCGGACTCGAACGTCTCTATCAGTCGCTTGACCGGCTTTTACAAGCCGCGTCCGGGGTCACCGCTGCCGCTTCATCGATGGATGATAAGATTGAGTTATGGCGGCAGGAATTTATCCGGGCCATGGATGACGATTTTAATAGTGCCGCAGCCTGTGCGGTTCTTTTTGATGTCAGTAAAGAGGTTAATCGCTGGCTTGATGATAGTACCGCTTGCCAGGAGGATAAACCTCAAGCCGCTTACCGGATAGCTCAGTTTTTACGAGAGGTTGGAGCCACTCTGGGGCTGCTGCAGGAGGAGCCCCAAGCCTTTTTGCAGAGAAGTGGGAGCGCAGATGATGAGCTGGCACCTGCCGCGATTGAAACTTTAATCGATGAGCGTAATACGGCCCGTAAGGAACGTAACTGGGCTGAAGCCGACCGGATTCGTGACCTGCTTGATGAACAGGGGATAATTTTGAAGGACGCGGCCGAGGGAACCCGGTGGCAGCGTAAACATTGATGGGCGTGAATGGCCCCCGATCTGGCCATGATAATTTACCCGGAATGTGCGGAAAAAGGCTTGACAATACTGGATAAAATTGTTAACTAGCTCCTCCGCCGCTGCTAGTCGGCAAAAGCACCAGAAAATGTAGGCGCATAGCTCAGGGGGAGAGCGCTACCTTGACACGGTAGAAGTCGGCGGTTCAAATCCGCCTGTGCCTACCATTAAAATCTGTTAGAGGTGTCACGGTCGGTGGGTTTTTATCTGCGGATGCCGGGTGATTCCTCTATTTTTGTTTTGAGCTTCAAACCTTGATGCGGTCTCGACTTAGCTTGTATCAGGGTCGGATTTTAGCGTCAGCGGATATATTTTAAGACTAAGCTTCAGCCTTTAACGCGGGTGTTGTTTAAACATATTTTTTCAAGGTTTATTCTATGCTGACTCTCCATCTGTCAGATAAATCATCGCCCGTAGAGCTTGAAGCTGACGGTCGCAGCCTGCTTGATCTGATAATTGAGCAGGATAAACCGCGTCTTAAAGAGGTGGTTGCGGCCCGGGTGGGCGAGGAAATTCTTGATTTAAAGAGCGTGCCGGCTGATGGCGATGAGATCTTTCTGGTTGAGAAAGATTCGGATGCAGGCCTTGAAGTTTTACGGCACAGTGCAGCTCATGTTATGGCTGAAGCCGTGCAGGAGCTCTTTCCGAAAGCTAAAGTTACCATTGGCCCTGCGATAAAAGATGGTTTTTATTACGATTTTGATATAGAAAGCCCTTTTACGCCTGAAGATCTGCGTGCGATTGAGAAGCAGATGAAGGCCAATATCAAGAAGGGCCGCCGCTTTGTCCGGCGTGAGGTCGAGCGTCAGGAGGCGATCGATCTTTTTACCGGGATGGGTGAAAAGTATAAAGTCGAGCTGATTGAAGATCTGCCCGAAGATGAAAAACTTTCTCTTTATCAGAGCGGTGAATTTGTTGATCTCTGCCGCGGGCCGCACCTGCCCAATGCCTCCTATCTCAAGGGCTCTTTCAAACTCTTGAGTGTGGCCGGGGCCTATTGGCGCGGCAGTGAAAAAAACCAGATGCTGCAGCGTATCTACGGCACTGCGTTTGCCGACAAAGAGGCGTTGACGGCACATTTGACCCGGCTCGAAGAAGCGAAAAAGCGGGATCACCGCAAGCTTGGTAAAGAGCTTGATCTTTTCAGTATTCAGGATGAAGCCGGTGCCGGTTTCGTTATCTGGCACCCGAAAGGGGCGTTGCTGAGAACTATTCTAGAAGATTTCGAACGGCGTCAGCACCTGAAACGGGGCTATGATATTGTCATGGGCCCGCAGATGCTGAAGGCGGAACTCTGGAAGCGTTCAGGTCACTTTGAGCACTACCGGGAGAATATGTATTTCACCCGGATCAAAGATGACGATGGTGCCGGTGAAGGGCAGGAGTACGGCATTAAGCCGATGAACTGTCTCGCTCATATGCTGATTTATAACTCCCGTTTACGCAGTTACCGGGATCTGCCGTTAAGATATTTTGAACTGGGAACGGTTCACCGGCATGAGCCCTCCGGGGTTCTCCATGGGCTCATGCGAGTGCGTTGTTTTACTCAGGATGATGCTCATATTATATGTACCCCGGAACAGTTGCAGGATGAGATTACGCAGATTCTCGAATTTGTTGCTGATATCATGCAGGTTTTCGGTTTCTCCTATTCGATGGAGTTGAGTACGCGGCCGGAAGAGAAGTCAATCGGCAGTGACCGTGACTGGGAACGGGCGACCGCAGCTCTGATTCAGGCCCTAGAGGAGAACCACCTCGATTATGAGGTCAATGCCGGTGATGGTGCCTTTTACGGCCCCAAGATTGATGTCAAACTTAAAGATGCTCTCGGCCGGGAGTGGCAGTGTGCCACTATCCAGTGTGATTTTACTCTGCCGGAACGCTTTGATCTCAACTATATCGGGGCCGATGGTGAAAAACATCGTCCGGTCATGCTGCACCGGGTTATTTTAGGTTCTATTGAACGTTTTATCGGGATTCTGATTGAGCACTATGCCGGTGCCTTTCCTCTCTGGCTAGCCCCTGAGCAGGTGCGGGTATTGACGGTTACCGAAGCCCATAATGATTATGCCGAACGGGTTGCCAGCGCCCTTAAAAATGCTGATATAAGGGTCGCAACCGATCTGCGTAATGAGAAGCTGGGCAAGAAAATCCGTGAGTCTCAGCTCGATAAGATTCCATACATGTTAGTTATAGGTGATCAGGAGGTGGCGTCGGAAACGGTTGCCCCTCGTTTGCGTAAGCAGGGCGAAACCCTCGCATCGATGAGTGTTGATCACTTTATTTGTCACCTGCAGGACGAATTGCAAGATACCGTAGGAGGTTCCCATAGCTGCTGAAAAAGTAAGAGTCAATCGCCAGATAAAAATCCCTCAAGTCAGGCTCATCGGTGATGCCGGAGAGCAGATTGGAGTTATTGATACCATTGAGGCATTGACCTACGCTGAAGAGCGGGGGCTTGATCTGGTTGAGGTTTCACCTCATGCCAAGCCGCCGGTCTGTAAGGTGATGGATTACGGAAAGTTTAAGTACCAGCAGAGTAAAAGGGCCCAGGAGGCCAAGAAAAAGCAGACCGTAATTCAGGTTAAAGAGATCAAAATGCGGCCGCGTACTGATGTGCATGACCTTGAGGTCAAGATTCGCAGCATCGTCCGCTTTCTTGAGTCCGGGGACAAGGTTAAGGTGACGATTCGTTTCCGGGGCCGGGAGATGGCCTATACGGATCAAGGCCATGCCCTGTTGGTCAAAGTCGCTGAACGGGTAAAAGAGTACGGGGTGATTGAACAGCACGCCAAACGGGAGGGCCGTCAACTGATGATGGTTTTAGGGCCGGTGAAAAAGATCAAATAGAACGCTTGCTGAACTTCCTTCTGAATTTTATATAGAAACAGCGCTCGATAGTCAGCCGCTTTTTTGTTGCTGACTCGCGCTGAATTCGCACCTACTTATGAATATTTGATGGTCTGCGTTGAATTCTCAGCAGAACCGAACTTAAAGGAGCAAAAGAAAATCATGCCAAAGATGAAATCGAACAGTGGGGCCAAGAAGCGCTTTAAAGTAACCGGTACCGGTAAAGTTGTCCGCCGGAAAGCTTATGCCAGCCACCTGCTGAATTGTAAAAGTCGGAAGCGCAAACGTAATTTGCGTAAATCCACATTGCTTGATAGTGCCAACCAGGCTGGTATCAAACGGATGCTGCCTTACCTGTAACCGAAGATAACAGGCTTGGCGGAAGAGCTATGCCGCCGCCAGCAAAAAAATCAGGAGTTTTGTAAAATGCCGAGAGTAAAAGGTGGGTTTAAGTCCCACAGAAGACATAAAAAAGTTTTGAAGATGGCCAAAGGCTATCGTGGGGGCCGCAGTAAGCTTTATCGTACCGCAGTCGAGACGGTTGATAGGGCTTTAAATTATGCTTATCGTGACCGCCGCGTCCGGAAACGTGATTTCCGGCGTCTCTGGATCGTGCGCATCAATGCTGCCGCTCGCCTGCATGGTCTTTCCTATAGCCGCTTTATCGACGGTTTGACTAAAGCCCAGGTTGAAGTCGACCGCAAAATTCTAGCGGATATTGCAGTTACGGATCCGGGGGCATTCGGCAAATATGCTGATATTGCCAGCGCGGCTCTGGCTAACTAGATAGTCTATGAAAAACCGTTTACAGGGACTGCTGGCCGAAGCTCAAGTAGCGATAAATAAGGCGGTTTCTCTTGATGAGATTGAATCTCTGCGGGTCGATATTCTCGGCCGCAAGGGTAATCTGACGGTTCTGTTGAAGGGTCTGGCCGATCTGCCGCGGGAAGAGAAACCGGTAATCGGTAAACTTGCCAACCAGATCAAGGAACAGATCCAGAAGGCTCTGATCGAGGCGCATCGAATTCTCGATGGTGCCGAGCGTGAACGTCAGATTATTGCCGGTGCGGTCGATGTCACCCTGCCCGGGCGGCGCCTGCCGCGCGGCACGGTTCATCCGGTAACCCGGGTTACGGACGATGTCTGTTCTATTTTCAAGAGACTTGGATTCAGTGTCGTTCAGGGACCTGAAGTAGAGATTGACTACTACAATTTCGAAGCTCTTAATATTCCTAAAGATCACCCCGCCCGCCAGATGCAGGATACCTTCTACATTTCCGATGATGTTGTTTTACGGACTCATACCTCACCGGTTCAGGTGCGGGTTATGGAGGGCCAGGAGCCCCCGGTCAAGATTATTGCTCCAGGCCGGGTTTACCGTTGCGATTCCGATCTTACCCATACCCCGATGTTTGATCAGATTGAAGGTCTGCTGGTTGATAAACAGGTGACTTTCGCTGATCTTAAAGGGATTCTGGTTACCTTTCTGCATGCCTTTTTCGGCAGCAAAGCCGGGGTTCGTTTCCGGCCCAGCTACTTTCCTTTTACCGAACCCAGCGCCGAAGTCGATATTGAATGTGTGATGTGTAAGGGTAAAGGGTGCCGGGTCTGCAGTCGGACCGGGTGGCTTGAGATCTTAGGTTGCGGCATGGTTGATCCCGCAGTCTATAAATTTGTTGATTATGACCCTGAAAAATACAGTGGCTTTGCTTTCGGCATGGGTGTCGAACGCCTGGCGATGCTGCGTTACGGGATCGACGATCTGCGGCTGTTTTTTGCCAATGACCTGCGTTTTTTAAAGCAGTTTTAGTGCCTTACAGGTTATTTTCTGTTTGAAAAAACAAGAAAGTGCTCTGATAAGAGCACTTATTCGCGGGCTAAATAATATATTTGGGTTGCGGGTTTCACCCCGCATTAAATTTTTTGGAAGATAAATGCTCATAAGTTGGAACTGGATATCCGATTTTGTCGACCTTAGCGGGATCGACCCTGAAGCCGCGGCTGAACGTTTGACTATGGCCGGGCTTGAGGTGGCAGGAATCACTAAGCTCTGTCCGGATGAATTAAGCCGGGTTATCAGTGCACAGATAACTGCGCTTAAGCCACATCCGGAAGCCGATAAGCTCTCTTTGTGTCAGGTGACTGACGGCCAGGAAGAGTTTACGATTGTCTGCGGAGCCAGCAATATGAAAGCTGGTGACTTTGTCGCTCTGGCTCCATTGAAAACCCGGTTACCCAACGGGATGACCATTAAAAAAGCGAAGATTCGCGGGGTTGTCTCGATTGGCATGCTCTGTTCGACTGCGGAAATGGGCTTGGAAGATGAGTCTGCCGGGATTATGATTCTGCCTGAAAATTCGCCTCTGGGGAAACCCGTAATTGATCTTCTTGGACTTCAGGACACAATTCTCGAGTTTGAGATTACCCCCAATCGCGGCGACTGTTTGAGCGTTATCGGAGTTGCCCGAGAGCTGGCCGCAATCTATAAACGTAAGTTCAGTCTTCCCGAAATCAGCCTTCAGGAGACAGAATCTAAATCATCTGATTTGGCATCGATTACCGTATCAGATCCTGATCTTTGTCCCCGTTATGTTGGGCGCGTGGTTCAGGATGTGGTTCTGGGAGAGTCGCCGTTATGGCTTAAAGCCCGCCTGAAAGCGGCGGGGGTGCGCCCGATCAGTAATGTTGTCGATGTCAGCAACTACGTGATGTTTGAAACCGGCCAGCCGCTGCATGCATTTGATCTGGATCTTCTGGCCGATGCGCGGATAGATGTCCGGCGGGCTGGCGGCGATAAAAAATTTGTTACTCTGGATGAAGAAGAACGTTCAATCGATCCCGATACCCTGATGATCTGTGACGGCAAGGAGCCGGTTGCGATTGCAGGTATTATGGGCGGCTTGAACTCCGAGATCAATGCCGCGACTAAGAATGTTCTGATTGAGAGCGCTTTTTTTCAGCCGGCCTCAATCAGGCGCTCGGCCCGAATCGTAAACCTCGGGACCGAAGCCTCCTACCGTTTTGAACGCGGGGTTGATTCCGAAGCTACCGACCGGGCCGCCGACCGGGCCGCGGAACTTCTGCAGGAGTTGGCCCGGGGTAAAGTGGCCGCCGGGGCGATCGATATCTCTCCGCAGCCGAGACAGATGCCCGAGATTTTGTTCCGGCCCGCGAAAGCCAATGCCTTACTTGGTTTAGATCTCGATCTAAACGCGATTAAAGATATTCTCGCCCGACTTGAAATCAGAATTGTCAAAGAAGTTGAAGACAGCTTGGTGGTCATCCCGCCGGCCTGGCGCTTTGATCTCGAACGTGAAGTTGATCTTATTGAAGAGGTCGCCCGGCTCTTTGGCTACGATAGGGTGCCGGTGACCGCTGCGGTTCTGACGGCTCCAGAAGTTCTGGATGTGCCCGAGGTTGTGGCCTTAAATCAGGTGCGGGAGACGGTTTTGACTTGCGGTTACAGTGAAGCGGTTAACTACAGTTTTATTGACCCGCAGGCGGTAACCAAGCTGAATTTTGCTTCTGAGAGCCGGTTTTTTAATTTCGTTAAACTCAAAAATCCAATCAGTTCGGAAATGGCGGTTATGCGGACATCGCTACTGCCGGGCCTGCTGAACAATCTTAATGATAATCTCCGGGTTAACGTTAAAAATGTGCGTTTGTTTGAGGTTGGCCGGACATTTTATGATGTGGCCGGCGAGAAACAGCCGTCCGAAGAGCTCTTTATCAGTGCGGTTGCCTGTGGTCAGCGCTATCGGGAACATTTTTCTTCTCCTGATAATGGGGTTGATTTTTTTGATCTCAAAGGGGTTCTGGAAGAGCTGGCCGCGACCCTTAGACTTGAGCTGGAGTTTGTTGCTTCAGATTACTACCCTTGCCTGATTCCGGGTCGAGCCGCGATGATTAAACTCGGTGGGCGCAATGTCGGCAGTGTCGGTCAGCTTCATTACCAGGTAGCGCAGGCGTATGATCTCGATCAGGAAGTCTTTGTCTTTGAACTCTTCCTAACACCTCTGCTCGAAATTTCTGCTGGAATTTCAGTTACTTATCATGGCTTAGCCCGTTTTCCGGCCGTATACCGGGATCTTGCCTTTTTGGTGGATAGTTCCATCACTGCGGTGACCCTGCTTGACTATATGCGCAACCAGCACAAATTGTTGATTGCGGTTGAGGTTTTTGATCTCTTCCAGGGCGATACTCTGCCGGAGGGGAAAAAGAGCCTGGCTTTCAGACTTACATTCCAAGATATGAATAAAACCTTGACAGATAAAAAAGTTAATGCGATTATTGCCAAAATGATCTCAGGAATAGAAAGTACATTTCAAGGCGAAGTGCGCTGATTTTTTGAACAATCGTTAGGCATAGGTGAATGATTATGACAAAAGCCGATATGGTTGGGTTGGTTTACGAGCGGATTGGAGTTTCAAAAAGAGAGGCGGCCAGTATGGTCGAATCGATTTTTGATATTATCAAAGAGAGCCTTGAAAAGGGTGAGAATGTAAAAATATCCGGCTTCGGAAGCTTCAACCTGCGGGAGAAGAAACCTCGTCGCGGGCGTAACCCGCAAACCGGAGAGGAGATCACTATCTCAGCTCGTCGGGTTTTAAGTTTTAAGTCAAGCAACGTTTTGAGAGATCAGCTCAACTCTTAGAAGGTATTGTTAATAATTTGCTGAGAGAGGCAGAAGTGGCCTCAGTCGATAGAATCCCGGATAAACTCTATTTCCGCATCGGTGAAGCCAGCCAGGTGGTGGGCGTCAAACCCTACGTCCTGCGTTACTGGGAAAAAGAGTTTACGGCAATCAAACCTGAGAAAAGCAAATCCAAGCAGCGCCTCTACCGGCGAGCGGATGTAGTGCTCTTCTGTCAGATCAAACACCTGTTGCATGAAGAACGTTTTACGATTGAGGGTTGTCGTAAAAAGATTGCCGAACCGAAAGTCAAAGAGGCAGTAGATAATTCAGGCCCAGACTGCATTGCTCACTTGAAAAGTGAGATCCTGGCCGTCAGAAGTATGATCCAAAATCACAACCAGAGTAATAACGGGACGTAGCGCAGCCTGGTAGCGTACCTGAATGGGGTTCAGGTGGTCGGAGGTTCAAATCCTCTCGTCCCGACCAATAATAAAAACAGCCACTTGCATT
>JAGGTT010000114.1 GCA_021163565.1 Candidatus Tharpella sp. | reverse complement strand
TCGTTAACCCCACAGCCTGATAAAAGTACCCCCACTTTAACCATCAGTAAAGACTCCTCTTGATATCTTAACTATTGAAGAAATTTTCCAATTTTCGATAAATCAGTACGCCGCTAACGCGGGAAACTCGCAAGTAAACATCTAATCCAATTTTTCCGCCAGATAGAGGGTCGCAATACCAAAGGTCAGACTGTGATAGCGACAGCGCTCAAAACCGGCCTCCCGAAGCCAGCTGACAAATTCATCCCGGGAAGGGAATTTCGCAACTGAATCGGGCAGATACTGATAGGCACTGCGGCGGGCAAAAAGGCCACCGATAAACGGCAGAATTTTAAAAAAGTAAAAATTATACAGAGTTCGCAGCCAGGCGTAATCGGGCTGCGAAAATTCAAGTACCGCCAGGCGCCCCTGTGCTTTTAAGACCCGATTAAATTCAGCCAGAGCTTTTTTCTTGTCAACCACGTTACGGATACCGAAAGCTATGGTCAACAGATCAAAATCAGTGGCCGGAAAAGGTAACTTTTCGGCGGATGCCGCTACCAGTCCAATATCCGCATTCGCCTGTTCAATCTTAGCTCGGGCCAGATCGAGCATAACCGGGCTGAAATCGAGACCGACAATCCGGGCCGCAGGCGCTTTTTGACGCAGGGCCAGACTGACATCTCCGGTTCCGCAGGCAACATCGAGAATTGCTCCAGTCTCTTTTTTCAGAGCCATCCGGGTCAATGTCCGGCGCCAGCCCCGATCAATCCCCAAGCTTAAAAGCCGGTTAAGAAAGTCATATCGAGGTGCAATCGCTGAAAACATATCCCGGATCGCATTCGCCCGGCTGGCATTATCGATTTCAGACGCACCGTTGTCATTCGTCATGGTTATCGCTCTCACCAGCGGGTTCTTCAAGTACCGGAACTTCGATCCCGGCATCGGTCTCTACCTCAACCGGCACAGCAGTTTCAGCTTCAACCTCAGAATTGGCCGCGTCCATCTTCTCCTGGTAGTTGCGTTCAAGTTCAACCCCTTCCGGCAACAGGGCAACTGAGACCAGATGTTCTTTCTCATGATCAATGCGAAAGACCCGAACCCCCATCGTATTACGACCGACAACCGATATATCCACAACCCGGTTGCGGGTGATTTTCCCGGCATCGGTAATCATCATGATCTGATCGGCTTCGGTCGCTTTGAGAACTGCGACCACACAACCGTTACGCTCATTCACCTTAATCGTGATAACCCCTTTACCGCCCCGACCGCGCACCGGATATTCAGAGATAAAGCTCCGTTTTCCATAACCATTCTCAGTTACGGTCAAGACCGTGGCCGCCTCTCCTTCCGCGAAGATCTCCAATCCGACAATCTGATCGTCAGCAGAAAGACGACAGCCCCTGACCCCCTGAGCCAATCGACCGGTCGCCCGAATGGCCGAGGCGAGAAAGTGAACCGCCTGTCCTTTACTGGTTCCCATAAAGATCGAATCCTGATCATGGGCAATCTTGGCCGCGATCATTTCATCACCTTCACGCAGGGTAATACAGCGAATCCCGTTTTTACGAATTTTCTCCAACGAAGCCAGATCAAGTTTACGAATCAGCCCACGACGAGTCGCCATAATAACAAAACTGTTTTCGGTAAACTCTCGCAGAGCCAAGGTTGTCGAAACTTTTTCCCCTTCACCAAGCTGCAAAAGATTGACTAAAGCTTTCCCGCGGGCAGCCGTGCCGCCTTCAGGAGCCTGATAAACTTTGAGGCGAAAAGCCCGGCCCTGATTAGTAAAGAAAGTCAGGTAGTCATGGGTTGAGGCCACAAACATCCGCTCAACAAAATCGTCCTCTTTGGTATCCATACCGATTCGGCCGCCGGCCCCGCGATTGTAACTGCGATAAGTATTAAGTGCAGTGCGTTTGATATAGCCGTGACGCGTGATCGTCACCACCATATCTTCCTCTTCAATAAGATCTTCGATATCAAGTTCACTGCCGTCATCGACTATTTCACAACGCCGTTCATCACCATAAAGATCACGTATCTCTTCAAGTTCTTTAACAATAATATCGAGAACCAATTTTTCACTGGCCAGAATTTCAACCAGGCGGGTAATCAAAGCCGAAACTTCAGCGTGTTCCGCAAGGATTTTATCCTGTTCCATGCCGGTAAGACGCTGCAGTTTAAGGTCAAGAATCGCCTGGGCCTGACGATCAGTAAAACTGAAACGATCTTTCAAACTGTTCCGGGCATCCATCGGTGAAGCTGCGGCCCGGATAAGTTCAATCACCTCATCAAGATTGTCAAGTGCGATCTTGAAACCTGCCAACAGATGCAAACGTTCACGCGCCCGGGCCAGTTCAAAAGCGGTACGCCGGCGAACCACGTCTTTACGATGATCAATGAAATAACAAAGCATCTCCTTGAGATTTAGAACAAGCGGCTGACGATCGACAATTGCCAGCATAGTAATCCCAAAGGAGGTCTGAAAATTGGTCTGTTTATAGAGCTGGTTGAGAACAATTTCAGCCTGGGCATCCCGTTTGATCTCAATCACAATCCGCATTCCCTGGCGGTCGGACTCATCCCGGAGATCGGAGATCCCGAGCAATTTCTTATGACGGACAAACTCAGCAATTTTCTCAAGCATTCGCGCTTTATTTACCTGATAAGGGATCTCAGTCACGATAATTCGCTCACGGCCCTTCTTATCAGTCTCAATTTCAGTCCGGGCTCGGAGCCGAATAATGCCGCGACCGGTCATATAGGCGGAAGAGATTCCTTCACGCCCATAGATAAAACCTCCGGTCGGAAAGTCAGGCCCGGGAATATAAGCCATCAGCTCAACCACTTGGATATCGGGGTTCTCGATACAGGCAATTAAAGCATTAATCACCTCAGTCAGATTATGCGGCGGGATGTTGGTCGCCATCCCGACCGCGATTCCGGTTGAACCGTTAATAAGAAGGTTGGGAATCCGGGCCGGCAGAACCAGCGGTTCCTGCAGAGATTCATCATAGTTGGTACCGAAATCGACCGTGTCCTTATTGATATCGGCCAGCATCTCGCCCGCCATACGGTCCATCCTGATTTCCGTATAACGCATCGCCGCCGGAGCATCACCATCAACCGAACCAAAGTTACCCTGGCCGTCAACCAGCGGGTAGCGCAGGGAAAAATCCTGGGCCATCCGGACAATAGTATCATAAACCGCACTATCACCGTGGGGATGATATTTACCGATAACATCACCAACGACGCGAGCCGATTTCTTGTATGATTTATTCCAGGCATTGCCGAGGTCGTGCATGGCGAAAAGAACCCGGCGATGCACCGGTTTCAAACCATCCCGAACATCAGGCAGAGCCCGGCCGATAATAACACTCATGGCATAAGCGAGGTATGAGCTTTTCATCTCATCCTCGATATTTACCGGCGTCGCCGCTGGCAGTAGAACCTCAGTTGGCTCCATAATCTTCTTCCTTATTCAAAAATTACAACTTAAAATCTAACCCGGATTAAAGTCTGCAAATAAGTGACCTTGAATAAGATCACCTGCCTTCCCGCAACCCCAGAACATCCTGCATATCATAAAGCCCGGGTTTACGACCCTCAAGCCAGAGCGCCGCACGCACGGCCCCGGCAGCAAAGTTATCCCGAGAATGAGCCCGGTGGATAAGCTCAATCCGTTCACCCATGCCGCCAAACATCACGGTATGCTCACCGACGATATCGCCGGCTCTCAAGGTCTGCATCCCGATCTCGCGCCGGGTTCGTTCACCGGTAAAACCATGCCGAGTAAAAACCGCATCTTTCTGATAATCACGACCTAAAGTTTCCGCCACAATCTCCCCGAGACGAACCGCAGTACCACTTGGAGCATCCTTTTTCAAACGATGATGTGCCTCTAAGATTTCCACATCGAAATCATCACCCAGGATCGCCGCAACTTCAGCGGCTATCTTAAAGAGAACATTAACCCCAACACTCATATTCGGGGCAAAGACAATCGGAATCTTGGCCGCCGCCTGAGCCAATTGTTCCCGCTCGGAGACACTCATCCCGGTAGTACCTATAACCATGGCTACTGAAGCCTCTACGGCCCAGTCAAGGTTGGCCAGAGTCACCTGCGGAGCCGTAAAGTCGATCATGACATCAGCCCCGTTCTCCGAAAGCTCTGCGAAACTGCCGACCAACGGTATCCCCAGCCGACTGATCCCGGCGACTTCACCGGCATCCCGGCCCAGAGAAGGGTGTTCTGAATACTCGAGAGCCCCGACCACCTGAGCTCCATCCTGAGCATTAACCAGATCAACCAACCGTTTTCCCATCCGCCCCGCGGCCCCGGCGATAACAATCGAACGCATAAAAAATTCCCCCTCAAAAACAGATTTTCTGACGACTTCAAAAAGCCGCATTAACTATAGAAAATTAACCGTAAAAAGTCAACTAATACTTGACAATTTCAGAGGTTGAACCAGAAAAAAATATTGGCAAAAAAACTGAGCTTCAACTATAATCAACTTATGCTGAAAACCATTCAATTCCGGTACCAATCGACCGACAGACCCGGTTGCGGCAACCATAAACTATTTATACACAGTTCCGTTCGATTGACCCGATTATTTATATTACTCAGCGTCGCCCTGCTTACCGGCTGTGATTTTTTACCGGAAAAACAGCTCACTCTGGAATCCGGAACCCTGACTGTTTTGACCCGCAACATCCCCACCGCCTACTATATCGGCCCGGATGGTGAAACCGGATTTGAATATGATCTGGCCCGTAAATTTGCTGATGATCTGGGGCTGGAACTAAAAATCAAGGTGGCAAACTCGATCAGTGAAATGTTCGCCGCCATGGCGAACGATCAGGCTGATATAGCGGCCGGCGGCTTAATCCACACGCGGGAGCGGGAGCGCCGCTTCACTTTCGGCCCCGACTACGACACGGTCCGCCAGCAATTCGTCTATCGCAAGGGCAGTCCTCACCCCGACAATCTCAAAGCCATGCAGGATTATCTGCCGATTATTCCAACGCGCAGCAGCTATGCCGAACGCCTGCTAGAACTTAAACGGGATCACCCCGAACTGCAATGGCAAACCACCGATGACCACAGCACCGACCAGCTACTTGAGAAAATCTGGCTGAAGAAAATTCCCTGCACCATCGCCGATTCCAACATTCTTGCCGTCAACCGCCGCTATTACCCGGAGTTAAAAGCCGCTTTTCCGATCTACAAAGAACAGTCTCTGGCCTGGATTATCAACCCTAAACTTAGGTCTCTGCGCCGGAAACTTAACGCCTGGTTTAAGAAAATTGAGGGGAACGGACAACTTGAGAACTTAAAAAAACGTTATTACACAGACAGCAGTAACTTTGACTATGTTGATACCAAGGTGTTTATCCGCCGCATAAAAAGCCGATTGCCGGACTACCGTCATCTCTTTGAAAAATTTGCTCTGAAGTATGATATCCCATGGACACTGCTGGCAGCCAAAGCCTACCAGGAATCCCACTGGAACCCGGAAGCTACCAGTGTCACCGGGGTTCGGGGAATCATGATGCTGACCAATATCACAGCCCTGCAACTGGGCATTGACGACCGCCTTAATGCCGAAGAGAGTATTCGGGGCGGCGCCAGATATCTGCGTCAGCTACTCGACCGGGTACCCGACTCCTACCCCGAAGCCGACCGCCGAAATGTAGCTATGGCGGCCTACAATGTCGGCATGGGTCACATCTATGATGCCCGCAAACTGGCCCGCTTACTGGACAAAGATCCCGATAACTGGTCGACCCTGAAAGAGGTTCTACCTCTCCTTAAGCAGAAGAAATACTATGAAAAATTAGACTATGGCTACGCTCGCGGCAGCGAGCCGGTTATTTATGTCAACCGGATCAATAACTACCGTAACATTCTGGAAAAAAAGGTGGGACTTCTGGATACAAACCGAGCCATCGGTTCAATTTTAAGACCTAAGCCGACTGACATTGCGGC
>JAGGTT010000009.1 GCA_021163565.1 Candidatus Tharpella sp. | reverse complement strand
TCTTTCTTGACTATCTGGCGACGAGCCACCTGGATGTTGATCGGGCAACCGAAATTATTGCTGGTATTGCTCAGGGATGCAAGGAATCGGGATGCTCCTTAATCGGCGGCGAGAGTGCGGAAATGCCTGGATTCTATCAAGGCTCTGATTATGAACTGGCCGGATTTGCGGTTGGTATTGTGGATAAATCGCGCCTGATTGACGGTTCCGAGGTCAAGGTTGGTGATAAAATTATCGGTATAGCTTCTTCCGGGTTGCACAGCAACGGCTACTCTCTGGCCCGGCGGGTTCTGCTTGAAGAAAGCGGCTACTCTTTAGATGAAAAATTACCTGGTTTGGAGTTGAGTCTGGGTGAGGAACTTTTGCGCCCGACCCGGATTTATGTGCGTTCAATTCTGAATCTGCAGCGTGATTTTCGGATCAAGGGAATCGCCCATATTACCGGCGGGGGGCTACAGGAGAACGTTGTCAGAGTGGTTCCGAATCGCTGTCAGGTGCAGATCGACCCGCAGTCATGGCCGCGATTGCCGATTTTTGATATTATTGCCCGGGACGGTAAAGTTGCTGATAAAGAGATGCTGACAACCTTCAACTGTGGCATCGGCATGGCTCTGATCATTCCCATTGAAGATGTGGATGATATTCTGGAGCGACTACAGGGGCTTGGTGAGCAGGCTTATCTGATCGGTGCTATCGGAAAACTTGAAGACGGGGCGGAACCTGTAGTTTTCGGCACTATTAAAAAATGACTAGAATCGGGGTTTTAATTTCCGGTAGCGGTAGCAATCTGCAATCTATTATTGATACAATCAAGGCCGGGAAAATTAACGGCGAGGTCGTGGTTGTTATCAGTAACGATGCGGTCGCCTACGGTCTGACCCGGGCCGAGAATAGTGGTATCCGGACGGCTGTGGTTAAGCACGGAGACTATAACAAGCGGCGTGATTTTGATGCTGAGCTGGTGCGCATCTTACGTGAAAACCGGGTTGAACTGGTGGTTCTGGCCGGATTTATGCGGATTATCGGGGCCACTTTATTAAATGCCTTTCCGGATCGGGTTATAAATATCCATCCGGCTCTTCTGCCTTCATTTCCCGGAACTGACGGGCAGGCACAGGCTTTTGCCTACGGGGTAAAACTGGCCGGATGTACCGTTCATTTTGTCGATGAAGAGGTTGATCACGGGCCGATTATCATCCAGGCTGCAGTTCCGGTCTTATCCAGTGACAGCAAAGATGACTTGAAATCTAGAATTTTAAGTTGCGAGCATAAAATTTTTCCTCATGCAATTGCGCTCTATTGTGACGGTAAATTACGCATCGAAGACCGCCGGGTGATCATTGCCGGAAGCGATGAATTATTGCTTGCCGAAGAGTCTCTTATCTCCTGTCCCGGCCTGGGTTGAGATAAAAATCAGTAACCTTTCTGTCAGGGAAATCAGTATGAATAGTAACCAGCAAAAAGTGATGGTTGACGACCTTCAGCGGGTTGACCGTTATGACCCGGTTCCGGATCGGGTTGAACTTATCCAGACTCACGCCTCCTGGGTTTTTCTGGCCGGAGACTATGTCTACAAGGTAAAAAAACCGGTTGATTTCGGTTTCCTTGATTTTTCCAGCCGCTCGAAGAGACATTTTTGTTGTGATGAAGAGTTGCGCCTGAATAGACGTTTAGGAGGCGATTATTATCTGCGTGTGGAAAAGGTCGTGAAACGCGAAGAAGGCTATTTTTTCGGTGGTGACGGTCTGGTGGTGGACTATGCGGTGGTTATGCGGCGTCTACCGGAGAGTTTTCTGATGCGTACACTTCTGGCTGAGGATAAACTTAAGCCGCGCCAGATTGAGGCTCTGGTTACTCTGCTGCACACATTCTATGAAAAGGCGAAGGTTTTTAAGGACGGTCGTTTCGGCAGCCGGGAAAAGGTTAGTTTTGATGTTGAAGAGAACTTTTCTCAGACCGAAGTCTTTATTAATAAAACAATCTTAGCCCGTGATTTCAAACGGATTTCCGATTTTAGCCGGGGGTTTCTCGAGCGTAAGCACAAATTGTTCAGCCGGCGGGTAAAAGGTGGCTTCATCCGTGAGGGGCATGGAGATCTCCATATGGAGCATATCTGTCTGCCTCCCGACGGCCCGCCCGTGATTTATGACTGTATCGAGTTTAATCAGCGTTTTCGCCGTCTTGATGTGGTTAATGATCTCGCCTTTCTGGCGATGGATCTGGAGGTTAACAACCGTTTTGATTATGCCAGTCTGTTTTTAAGTAATTGCCGGGAAAAGTTGGGAGCTCTGTTTGAACCGGAGCTGCTTTTTTTCTACAAATGTTACCGGGCATATGTGCGAGGCAAGGTCTGGAGTTTTATCAGTTCCGATCCCGCTTTGGCCGAGTTTGATCGGGATAATGCTCAGGCTAAGGCCGGGCGTTATTTTAAGCTGGCAGCTATCTACGCCTCGCCGAAGCCTATCGGGATCACTCTGCTGGCCGGGATTAGTGGCAGCGGTAAAAGCTATCTCGCCAAAGCGCTTGAAAATCTGTGGCAGGTTAAGGTCTTGCGTTCGGATGTGGTGCGGAAAGAGTTGTCGGGGCTGGCCGGTCAGAATGCGGCAGCGCCTTTCGGCGAGGGTATCTACACGCGTGAGATGACCGTTAAAACCTATAACGAAATGGCAAAGCAGACAGCTGCCGTGATTGCGCGGGGAGAGTCGGTAACAATTGATGCTTCCAACCTGAAACTTGCCGACCGGCAGTTGTTCTATGATGTGGCTCAGGCGGCCGGAGTGCCGGTGCGGCTGGTGGTCTGCCGGGCGCCGCGGCCGGTGATTGAGGAAAATTTGAGAAAGCGGGCGGCCGCAGGGACTGATGCTTCGGATGCCGATCTCTCAATTGTCCGGCAGCAGCGTTTCAAAGCTCCGACCTGTGATGAGCTTGAAGCGGTTACCTGGGTTGATATTGACACCCGGCATGATTTGGTGGAACAGCTCTACTGTCTGGTGACACATTCATAAATTGATTTTCGAGATAATTCCCCAGTTTTCTATCTCCATCCCGGCCGGTTGCACCGATTGTCGGCCCTATTTCGGTTCAGAATCCTCTTGATTTTAATTGTAATCCGGCTGTAGACCGCGTTCAAGCCGGCATCGTCAATTAACACTTGCCGGTGGCAGGTAGTTGCCGGCCGGTTTGATATGGTCGGTCTGGCCGCAGTCGGTTTTACGTACAGGTTTCAGGGATGCAATGACCAGGGGGATGGCTTCATCGATAGTTTTAATCCCGAAAAATATCATCTCATCTCGGGCGTCCGAGGGCAGGTCTTGCAGATTTTTAAGGTTGTCTTCGGGAAGAATTATACGTTTGATTCCCGAACGCCGCGCCGCCAGAACCTTTTCTTTGATCCCGCCGACCGGTAAAACCCGCCCTGAAAGTGAAATCTCCCCGGTGACTGCTATTTTATGATCAGCAGGCTTATTTTTAATCAGAGAGAGCAGGGTTAAAAAGAGTGCGAGCCCGGCTGATGGGCCGTCTTTGGGGATGGCTCCGGAAGGAATATGAATGTGAATCCGATGATTTTCATAAAGATTTTCGTCAATCTCATATTTGTGGTTCAGGGTTCTGAGATAGCTTAAAGCAGTCTGGGCCGACTCTTTCATGACTTCACCTAAAGAGCCGGTCAGCATCAGGTTTTCTCCCTTGTGATTTGTCATCAGAGCCGCTTCAATAAAAAGAATGTCGCCACCGGTCGGGGTCCAGGCCAGCCCGGTAACTATGCCGATGCTGCTTGAATTAGCGCTGAGTTCCTTATTGTGCAGGGTCGGTCCGAGAAGTTCAGCCAGCGAACGGCTGGCAATGGCGCGGGGTATGGTTTTGCCGGTAACTTTATCCCGAGCATATTTACGCATGATTTTGCCGATCATCTTCTCCAGATTACGCACCCCGGATTCACGGGTGTAGTTATCTATGATACAATCTAAGGCTTCGTCGGTGAAAACCATGGTTTCATCCTTTAAGCCGTTATTCTCCCGCTGTCGATCAATCAGGTAATTGCAGGCAATGCTTTTCTTCTCCTCCTCACTGTAGCCGGGCAAATTGATTACCTCCATCCGGTCAAGGAGCGGCGCCGGAATCGGATCACTCTGGTTGGCGGTCGCGATAAACAATACCCGGCTTAGGTCGAAGGGCAGATTCAGGTAGTGGTCGGTAAATGAACTGTTCTGCTCAGGATCCATTACTTCGAGTAGGGCCGAGGCCGGGTCGCCGTGGAAATCACGTCCGAGTTTATCAATTTCGTCGAGCATGAAAACCGGATTCCGGCTACCGGTTCTTTTTATCTCCTGCATAATCTTGCCCGGCATCGCTCCCAGATATGTACGGCGATGGCCTCTGATCTCCGCTTCATCGTGAACGCCCCCTAAAGAGATGCGGATGAATTTTCTGCCCATGGCTCTGGCGATCGATTTACCAAGCGAGGTTTTACCGACGCCGGGGGCTCCGACCAGACAGATGATTGGTCCTTTCATGTCAGGATTGAGCTGGCGTACGGCCAGATGCTCGAGGATCCTTTCTTTAACCTTTTCCAAGCCGAAGTGATCCTGGTTAAGAATTCTTTCGGCATCACCTAAGTCGTGATTTTCCCGGTCCTCATTCCGCCAGGGAAGTTCGGAGATATATTCGACATAGTGGAGAGTGTTGTGATAGTCGGGGGCGGCTGGATTCATGCGCTCTAGCCGCGTAAGTTCCTTGTCAATAATTTTGCGAATCGGTTCTTCAAGTTTAAGTTTGTCGATATTTTGCCTGATCTCTGCCAGTTCCTCGTTGTCGGAGTTAGCGTGAGACCCGGGGTGAATGCTGCCGGTGCGGGGCCAGCGAAGTGGATCCGGGTTGGTCTGTGACTCACCATTATTTAAACTTTTCTGTTTTTCATAAAGCAGTTGATGCACCAGTTTCAGGCGGTCTTTAGGGTCGATCAGGGCCAGGGCCCGGGACTGAGTCATGAAGTCAGGTTGAAGGTAGATTATTATAAGATCAGCCAGGTGTCCCGGGTGGTTGATCCTGTCAAGCATGGTGGTCACCAATTCCGGTAGCGGCTGACCGGCGGCACAGCAGATTCTGAGCAGGCTCAAGGAGCTTTCCATGAGCATTAGGGTGGTACTGTCCGAGGAGGGGCTCAGGAGTTTTTCCGGATAACCGGCAATCAGGGCCTGGGGCTTGTTGCCGACCCGGAGCATGCGCAGGAATGAGATGCGGCAGATACCCTCTAAAACCACCTCGAACTGTGAATTCCGGTTTACCCTGCCGCCGCTTACCCGGCAGGCGGTACCGATCGGGTAGATATTTTCACAAGTTACCGGTAGAGAGCTGTTCGGCCGGGGGCTGGCGATAGCGATAATCTCACCGTTTTGATCGCACTCTCGCAGGAGTTCAATATCATTGCTGTTTCTGACTGTAATTGTCACGGCCAGCATCGGGAAAATAACAATGTCGTTGAGCAGCAGAAGCTTAAGCCGGTCGGGTAATACTTGGGTTGAATTATGATTCACGTTATATTCACCTGCGGGCAGCGCCCGCGTTAAAAAGTTTGATGGCAACGCTGAGGAATGTAGGATGTTACGGGATATATGTCAAGCTTTAGAATCATACTTGCCGTCTCCATGAAAACAGTATATAGTCGGCTGCTATCTGGTGCGGGCTTGGTGCTCGCATTCTTAAAGTTACCTGTTTGTGCCCGCAAATAAGGAACTAAATTGAACGAGGGATTTTAGTTATGTATTGCTCTGAATGTAAGTTGCAGGTTGCTGATGACAGCATTAAGGTTTGCCCGGTCTGTCAGGGGAATTTGCAGCCTGAGGTTGAAAAAGATTTTACACCGGATCAGGGGTTGGAACTTCAGGATGAATTTGTTACCGGGCCGCAGGTGGATCAGGGTCTTGATTTTGACCCTGAAATCCTGGGTCTGAAATCATCTGACCAGAAAGACGCCGCGGAAGATATTGATGATATGCGGGTTCTGGCCGATCTCTGGGAGAAAGAGGATATTGGCGCCGATCTGGATGACGTTTTTGCTGAGGCCTTCAGCGTTGAAACCGTCGATCTGGTTTCGGAAGGGATGGCTGAGCCTGAGATGCCGGTATCCGGAACCTTGAATTCTGAACGATTTTCTGCGCATCCAGTTCGACAACGGAATTTATGGCTCCCGGTTTTGCTCGTGGCCGGACTGATAGTGGTAGGTTGTGGTTGGTTTTTTTTGAAAAGTAACGGCGTTAAGCCTGTGGTCGGTATCGATGACACCTTTAAATCACCGGCACTGGTCAAATCCCAGGTTGAGCCGGAAGCTGATAAAGCGGGTATGGCTGAGCGGATGCTGGAGCCGGCTGTGACTCCGCCGGCAGAATCGGAAATGGTTAAGTCGGAACTGTTGCCGGCAGCGATTGCTGCCGTTGATGACAGCATTGACTCTGAAGTTGAAACGCAAGCAACAGATGTGGCAGAGGTTTCCGGTCAAGTGCCGATGGAATCTGCAAAACAGCTTGATGCGGATGCTGTTGCAATAAAATCTGCCGGTGTCCAGCCGAGTGCGGAGATTTCGGTGCGGACGGAAGAACCACCGGTCGAAATCCTGCCGGAAACTCAGGCTCCACCGCAGGGTGAGGCTGTTTCTGAGATAGCTGAGCGAAATATGGTTTCCGCTCCTCCGGTTCTAGCGCCAGGGAAAACTGCGGCAGAGTCGGTTCCGGTAACGAAAAAACCGGCGGCTGAGGCGGGTCAATCGGCAGCTTCTTTCACCCCGGCGGCAACGGTTGCAGTTGGAACTCAGTATGTTGTCCAAGTCGGTTCATTCGGGAATTTCGAAGGGGCTGCCTGTCAGCTTGCCAAGCTGCACAAAAAAGGGTTCGCAGCTTACAGCGTCCAAGCTGATCTTGGTGATAAAGGTGTCTGGCAGAGAATTTTTGTTCCCGGAGGTACTTCACGGAGTGAAGCGAAGTTGGTTCAGGAGAAGCTGTCCAGACTTCTCCCTCAAGAGGAGAGCCTGATCAGAAAGCTTCAAAAATAGCGTTTTCCGGGTCAGCCCGGCCCGGGTTTGTAAAATCATAAGATGTTTGTCTTTACTGTACATTGAAGCCTCTTTTGATTGGCGTTGACTTTGAAGTTGATAGTTGCTATAAATCGCTTCTTTCTTTTAAAGCTGGTGGGCGTCAATTTTTTTCCTGGAAGTGTCTCTGTCACTGGTGGGCAGCCTGGACTTCAAATCCAGTGTTTCCGGTTGATACCCGGAAAGGTGGGTTCGATTCCCATACGCTTCCGCCAATTATCTGCAAGTGAAAATATTGGTGATGTAGTTGTTGCAGGTTACTTTCAGACCCGGTAGCGGCCGGTGCGGGTGGAGTTTGCTATGTTTGGTATTGGTATTCCCGAACTTGTTATCATTCTGGTTATTATTCTGATTATTTTCGGAACCGGAAAACTGCCTGAGATCGGTGGGGCTCTGGGTAAAGGGATCCGTAATTTCAGAAAGGCTTCACATGATAAACCGGATGAAATTGATGTAACCCCTGAAACTGATGATAAGTCTGCCGGCAGTCAGCAGGATAATACTTCCAATTAAGCCGGATAAAAACAATGTTGACTTGAGAACATTGACTTGAATTATGTCTGAGTCTGAAGTTCTAGTCGGGTTTGGCAGTAATCTGGGCGATCGCTCCCGCCTGATCAACCGGGCGCTTAAAGCTATTTCCCGTCTGCCGGAGACATCTCTTCTAAAGCTCTCGTCTCTCTATGAAACAGCCCCGGTCGGCTATCTTGAGCAGGGAGCTTTTCTTAATGGTATAGTTCAGCTTAAAACCTTAATGTCGGCTTCTGAGCTGCTTGCGTGTCTGCTGGCGATTGAGAAATCCCTGGGGCGGGAACGTATAGAGCGCTGGGGGCCGCGGACAGTTGATCTTGATATTCTTTTTTTTGCGGACCGGATAATTGATGAAGTTGATCTGATCGTGCCGCATCCTGAGATGGCCCGGCGATTGTTTGTATTGGAGCCGCTTTGTGAAATTGTGCCGGACTGGATTCACCCCGTATTTTGTGAAACGGTCTCGGTTTTATTGAATAAACATCAAATAAGTAATCCTTTAGAGGAGCCGTGCCGGCTGGTGAGTTCTCCTTTAGATGTTGCGCACAGTAAGGAAAAGGTAGAAGATGGAATTTTTTATCGATACAGCGAATCTGGATGAAATTAAAAATGCCATGAACTATGGCCTGGTGGATGGAGTGACGACCAATCCTTCACTGGTAGCCAAGGAAGGCTTTGACTTTTTTACCGGTATCAGAGAGATCGCCGAGGTTGTTTCCGGCCCGGTCAGTGCCGAAGTGATCTCGCTTGAAGCTGAAGGCATGATCAAAGAGGCCAAAGAACTGGTAACCTTAGGTGATAACATTGTCGTTAAGATCCCGATGGTGGCGGAAGGTTTGAAAGCGGTTAAAGAGTTGACCGGAATGGGTATCAAAACCAATGTGACCCTGATCTTTTCCCCCCTGCAGGCGTTGCTCGCGGCCAAAGCCGGGGCCACTTATGTGAGCCCATTTGTCGGCCGGCTTGATGATATCGCCAGCGATGGCATGGAGTTGGTGCGCCAGATCGCAGATATTTATGATAACTATGGGTATCTGACGAAAATAATTGTTGCCAGTATCAGACATCCGCAGCATGTTCTGGCTGCAGCTGAGCTCGGGGCTGATGTCTGCACAATTCCGTTTAAGGTTATGATGCAGTTAGCCCAGCATCCCCTGACTGATATCGGGGTTGAGCGTTTCTTGAGCGACTGGCGCAAACTTGAAGAGACAAAATAGGGAAAGCAGGCTTATCATAAACAGTGTGATCCGGGTCGAAAAAGCTTGACCTTAAGTTCGAATAGACCTTGACAAGTCTGAACATTTTGATTATAAAGCGCGTTCGTTTCAGGGTACAAGTGCAATGGGTCTTTGCGTTAAGTTGGTTTGTGCAATGATCCGGCAGGTGAATTTTTTAGATTTTTCTATAGAGGAGTGACGGATAATGTATGCCGTTTTGCGTACCGGGGGAAAGCAGTATAAAGTAGCTTCCGGAGATTTGCTTGAAGTTGAAAGAATCGTCGGTGAAGCCGGTGATATTATTGAGTTTCCTGAAGTTTTAAGTCTGGTCGATGAAGACGATGTCAAGGTCGGTACGCCTCTGCTTGAGGGGGTCTCGGTCAAGGGTGAGATTATTGCCCAGAAGCGGGGCGTTAAAATCCTGGTTTTCAAGTCGAAGAAACGTAAAGGATATCGTAAACGTCAGGGACACCGTCAGGAATTGACACAGTTGAAAATTACCGAAATCAGCGGTTAATAAATAGTTGAAGGAGAGAACAGATGTCTCATAAAAAAGGTGGCGGTAGTACCAGTAACGGCCGTGATAGTGAAAGTAAACGGCTGGGTGTCAAACACTATGGTGGTGAGACCGTAGTTGCGGGCAATATTCTTGTTCGTCAGCGCGGCACTAAGATTCATCCCGGTAATAATGTTGGGAAGGGTAAGGACGATACCCTTTTTGCCAAGGCGGATGGCGTGGTTAAATTTGAGCGTTTTGGCAAGCTCCGCAAAAAAGTCAGTATAATGCCGGTCGCAGTTTAACGGTTTTGCCCGAACTGATTTTTTCAGTAAGTATAGTTATTAAGAGGTCTTTGATTGACCTTACAAAAAAGCCCTTTTTCAAAAAGGGCTTTTTTCGTTTCTATGTGTGATGATATATGCGATTTATTGATGAAGCCAAGATCGATGTCGAGGCCGGCAATGGTGGTAACGGTTGTGTCAGTTTCCGGCGGGAAAAATTTATTCCTAAGGGTGGCCCTGACGGTGGCGACGGCGGCCGTGGTGGCGACATAATCCTAGTTGGTGACGTGCAGAAAGGAACCTTGCTTGATCTTCGCTATCAACGTCTCTACCGGGCTCCGAAAGGTGGCAACGGCGCGGGTAAAAACCGGACCGGAGCCGCTTCTGAAGATATCAGAATCAGTGTGCCTCTGGGGACGGAGATCTGGTTTATGCCGGCCGAAGGAGAATCGGGTGAGCCTTATATGGGGGGAGAAATTCTGACGGACGGGGCGGTTTTCGTTATCGCTAAAGGCGGTCGTGGCGGTAAGGGGAATGCCCATTTTACCTCATCCACGAATCGGACACCGCGATTCGCGCAGCCGGGTGAGGAGGGTGAAAGTGTAAGCTTGAAACTGGTCTTAAAAATGATCGCCGAAGTAGCTTTGATCGGCCTTCCCAATGCCGGTAAGTCAACTCTGATTTCGACTCTGTCAGCGGCCCGGCCCAAAGTCGCAGCTTATCCTTTTACGACCCTGCAGCCCAATCTCGGAATTATGAAAGTCGGTGATTACAAACAGATCGTCATTGCTGACATCCCCGGATTGGTGAGTGATGCCCATCTTGGTACCGGCTTGGGCACCCGTTTTTTGCGCCATATCGAGAGGACCAAAACTTTAGTTCATCTGCTTTCTGTAGCGGAACACAGAGATTGTCAGGCTCTGCTTAAAGCCTACGAGATTGTAACCCGTGAACTGCGTCTCTATAGTGACAAGCTGGTGGAGCGTGAGAGCCTGGTAGTGTTGAGTCAGACAGACACAATGGATCCGGATCTGTTATCAGAACTTCTCAATGAATTCAGCAACTCTCCGGAAATGGCCGGCCGCAAGGTGACTACCGTTTCGGCGGCCACGGGTTTCGGATTGGAAGAGTTGAAACGGGATCTGGTTGAATGCCTGACGGAAAAAGAGTGAATCGAATGGTGAACAATCACTTATATGGGGTCATCGGTCAGCCGGTGGCTCACTCCTTGAGTCCCATAATGTTCAACGCTGCTTTTGCTGCAAGTGGATATAATGCTCACTTTTCGGCTTTTGCAGTTGATGATCTTGGCGCCGCGATTGCTGGCATTCGAGCTTTAGGTATTGCCGGGGCCAGCGTGACCCTGCCTCATAAAACAGAGGTTATTAAATATCTTGACTGGGTTGATGAAGAGGCCCTTGAAATTGCCGCGGTCAATACGATTGTCAATCGTCAAGGTCAGTTGTGTGGTTATAATACGGATGTTGCTGGAGCCATGAATGCCCTGCTTAGTAAAACCGGACTTAGCGGCCGCCGGGTTCTGATTCTGGGTGCCGGGGGTGCGGCCCGGGCTCTGGTTTACGGAGCGGTTAAAGCCGGGGCGCAGGTGGTGGTCGCTAATCGCACCCCGGAACGGGGGCAGGCTCTGGCGGCTGAGTTCGGGGCCCGGTTTCTAAATCGATCTGAATGGGCTGATTTTTCCCCTGAGATCCTGGTTAATAGTACATCTGTGGGCATGACCCCCGAGGTAGATAGCATGCCTCTGCCGGAAACTTTCCTTACCCCGGCCATGGTGGTTATGGATATCGTCTATAATCCTCTGCAGACCAGATTGCTCCAAGTTGCGGAAAAGTGCGGGGCGCAAACTATTGCTGGCTTGGAGATGTTTGTCGGTCAGGGGGTTCTGCAATTTGAACTCTGGACTGGTAAGAAAGCTCCACTTGAGGTGATGCTGCAAACGGTTCTGACCTGTTTGCAGCGAGGAGAATGACGTGTTAGAGATTAAGCCGAAAATCTTAACCAGATCAGCGGTACAGGTGCCGGGCTCGAAAAGTTTTACGCATCGGGTTCTGATCGCCGCCGCTCTGGCCACGGGCCGTAGTTTTATCGATGGAGCACTTTTCAGCCGGGATACTGAACTGACCGCTAAGGCTTTGGCCCAGATGGGAGCGGAAATAGTGGCGGATGCCGAGAAATTCAGTTTTTCCGTAACCGGTACCGGCGGCTGTCTACAGGCTGCCGATAAAGATATCTTTCTTGAAAACTCAGGGACCTCAATGCGGCTTCTGGCCGCGATTGCGGCTCTGGGTCAAGGTGACTATATATTTGACGGTAGTCCGCGCATGCGGCAACGGCCGATAGCCGAGCTTTTAACGGCCTTGACCCAGCTCAAGGTACCGGCCTTTTCTTTGCAAGGTAACGGCTGTCCGCCGATCAGGATCAGTGGTGGCCGGGTTGCCGGAGGGCCGGTTGAAATTGATTGCGGCATCAGCAGTCAATATTTGTCCGGTCTGCTGCTAATGGCACCATTGACCCGGGATGGTCTCGAGATAAAGGTGATTAAAGGGCCGGTTTCCCGTCCCTACGTTGATTTGACTCTGACCGTGTTGGAACAGTTCGGAATCGAAGTCAGGCATCAGGGGTATACTGATTTCAGAGTTGCCGGGGGTCAGGTTTATCAACCCGGCAACTACCGGGTTGAGCCCGATTGTTCACAGGCGGGTTACTTCTGGGCCGCCGCCGCCATTACCGGGAGTGAAATTAAGGTACTCGGGATAAACCAGAACTCTGATCAGGGTGATTTAGGTTTTATTTATGTTCTTGAGAAAATGGGTTGTCACCTAGATTTTGCCGCAGATGGTATTACCGTCACCGGCGGGCCGCTCAAAGCCCTTGAAATTGATATGGGGGATATGCCCGACCTGGTGCCGACTCTGGCCTTGGTCGCCGCTTTTGCCGAAGGAACCACCCTGATGACTAATGTTGCCCATCTTCGGGCGAAAGAGAGCGACCGCCTGGCGGCAGTTGCCAATGAGCTGGCAAAAATGGGTATCAAAGCTGAATGCGGGCCTGATTCAATCGCGGTTACCGGTGGTCAGCTGGCCGGCGCCCGGGTTAAAACCTATGATGACCATCGGATCGCCATGAGTTTCGCTCTGGCCGGGCTTAGAACCCCCGGAGTTATAATTGAAAATGAAGCTTGTGTCGCGAAATCATTTCCTGATTTCTGGTCGGTTTTTCATTCTCTCTCCTGATTATAAAGATAGTTTCAGACTTTCTCCGAACGTTTTATCTTCTGCCTTCTGCGTTTATTGCCTCTTTATCAGGAACAGGTATTGTTGTCACTTTAAGGCCAGGTTGTGATACCATGTTCTCAGCCCCTGTTTCTGTAAATTAAACTCTCTTCCCAATTTTTTTATCTCAAGTCCAGCGACCAGCTGACTCTCTTTTTCCTTTACAATAATTATGTTTTAAGATACCAGTTAAACTTCAAGGTTATCTGTTCAACATTCAATTGAAAGGAGAAATGTATGAAATTTACGAAAATTATGGTTTTGACCATTGTCATCGGCCTACTGCTATGTACTGTGGCCCAGGCGGGCAAAGATCTGGATGGCGTCAGAAAGAAAGGTTTTATTCAGGCCGGAGTTAACGGTGGGGTTTTTGGCTTCGGCATGCCGGATGAGAAGGGTGTCTGGCGCGGATTGGATGTCGATACCGCGCGGGCGGTAGCCGCCGCCATTTTTGGTGATGCTACTAAGGTAAAATTTACGCCCTTGACCGCTCAGCAGCGGTTTACCGCTTTGCAGTCCGGTGAAATTGATATTCTTACCCGTAACGCAACCCGGACTTTGAGCCGTGAAACCCAGCTGGGGCTCAACTTTGTGACGGTTAACTATTATGATGGCCAGGGTTTTATGGTACTCAAAAAGCTTGGTGTGAAAAGTGCTAAAGAGCTCGACGGCGCTACCGTCTGTGTTCTGCCCGGGACTACCACCGAACAGAATGCGGCAGACTATTTCCGTAACCAAAAAATGAAGTGGAAACCGGTGGTTATTGAATCAACGACGGAGTTGTCAAAAGCTTTTTTTGCCGGGCGCTGCGATGTTTTGACTTCCGATGCTTCCCAGTTGGCGGGAATCCGCGCGGTGGCACCCAATCCTGATGATTACACCATCCTGCCGGAAATTATCTCCAAAGAACCTTTGGCCCCGGCAGTACGTCACGGTGATGATAAATTTATGGATATTGTCAATTTCTCAGTTTTGGCGATGATTAATGCTGAGGAACTGGGTATTACCTCCAAAAATGTTGATCAGATGCTCAAAAGTAAAAACCCGATAGTGCAGCGTTTTCTGGGAGTATCTCCGGGTAATGGTAAAGCTCTCGGTCTTGATGAAAAATGGGCCTATAATATTATCAAACAGGTCGGCAATTATGGCGAAGTATTCGAGCGCAATATCGGCGTCAACACCAGTTTGGGTCTGAAGCGAGGTCTTAATGCCCTCTGGACTGACGGGGGACTGATGTACTCGCCGCCATTTAAGTAGAATTACTACAAGTTCAGATGCCGCCGTCGAAGCCTTCGGGTTTCGGCGGAGGTCTGTTGATTTCTTTACTGAGAAGTTATAAATTTGAAATCAAAAAATCCTCCTGCATCGGCCGGTAGCCAGGCATCGGCCATTCCATTCTGGCGCGATGCCGGAAAGCGAGCGTTTATATTCCAGTTGGCAGCGCTTTTTACCGTTGGGGGCCTGGGTTATTATCTATTTTCAAATACCCAGGCCAATCTCGCCCGCCAATCTATCGCCACCGGTTTTGACTTTCTGAACAAAGAGGCTTCCTTTGAAATTGCGGAGTCTCTGATCGGTTATTCGGCTGCGGACACTTATGCCCGGGCTCTGCTGGTCGGAGTATTGAATACCCTGAAGGTCGCTTTTATAGGAATTATCCTGACGACAATCCTGGGTACGGTCATCGGTGTTTCCCGACTCTCAAGCAACTGGCTGGTTTCCAGATTGTCGGCCCTTTTTATTGAGGTGATGCAGAATATACCAGTACTTCTGCAACTCTTTTTCTGGTACGCAATTTTTTACGAAGCTTTTCCCGCTCCCCAGCAGGCACTGAATCCGATTAAGGGGGTATTTCTCTGTAACCGGGGCTTGATTTTCGCAATTCCGGAGGCGCACAACGCGCATACGGTTATGGGTTGGATACTCATTGCCGTTTTGGTCGGGGGCTGGTTTCTTAACCGCTGGGCTCGCCGTCGGCAGGAAGCGATTGGAGAGTCGTTTCCGGTTCTGCGGGTTACCTTATTTATGGCTCTCCTGTTGCCGTTGCTGGCTTGGGTCGCTTATGGTACACCGACGGCCATGAATATGCCGGAGTTACGCGGCTTTAATTTCAGCGGTGGTTTAAGTGTCAGCCCGGAGTTCAGTGCTCTTCTGCTGGGTCTGGTGCTTTATACTTCGGCCTTTGTTGCTGAAATTGTTCGGGCTGGTATTCAGTCGATCGGTCGGGGACAGATTGAGGCGGCTATGGCGCTGGGCTTACGCCCGGGGCAGATTCTGCAATTGGTGATTCTGCCTCAGTCTTTGCGGGTTATAATCCCGCCGTTGACCAGTCAGATGCTTAATCTGACAAAAAACAGTTCCCTGGCGGTTGCTATCGGTTATACTGATTTTGTTGCCGTAACCAATACTACGATCAATCAGACCGGTCAGGCGATTGAGGGCGTTGCCATGATCATGGCGGTCTATCTGCTCTTTAGTCTCTCAACCTCGGTTTTTATGAATTGGTATAATAAACGCATGGCTCTGGTGGAGAGGTGAGTGTATGACTGAGCTTGCCGCCGTCAGAAGAGAGCAGCTGAAACCCCCGGTTGTCGACATAGGGGTTATCGGCTGGCTTCATAAAAATCTGTTCAATACCTGGTATAACTCAATCCTGACAGTTTGTATGGTAGTGGTTCTCGGACTGCTGCTACCACCACTTTTCAAATGGGCCTTTGTTGACAGCGTCTGGTACAGTTCCGCCGAGGCCTGTCACGATATTGACGGGGCCTGCTGGTCGGTGATACCCCATAACATCAGGTTCATTATTTTCGGATTTTTTCCTGAAGGTCAGGAGTGGCGTCCGGCTCTGGCTATGTTTCTGTTGCTGGCTCTGGTGGTCTATTCCCGCAAGCGAAGCCGCTGGCAAAGTTCGCTCGGCTGTCTCTGGGCGGTCAGTTTGACGGTTATGGGCGTTCTGATGTATGGTGGTATCTTTGGTATGCCGGTGGTTGAAACTTCTCAATGGAGCGGTCTACCACTAACCTTGATGCTCTCTTTTTTCGGGATGGTGGCAGCTTACCCTCTGGGGATCATGCTGGCCATCGGCCGTCGTTCCCGGCTGCCGGCCATCAAATCTTTGTGTATTGTCTATATCGAGATGATTCGCGGGGTGCCCTTGATCAGTCTGTTGTTTATGTCATCGATTATGTTTCCGCTCTTTCTTCCTGAAGGTATTAGTATAAACAAGGTACTGCGGGCTCAGGTCGCGATTATCCTGTTTACTGCCGCCTATATCGCCGAGGTTGTCCGGGGCGGCCTGCAGGCTATGCCCCGTGGTCAATATGAGGCCGCTGAGTCTCTTGGACTGACCTACAATCAGACCCTGCGGTTGATCATCCTGCCTCAAGCACTCAAAATTGTTATCCCGCCGACCGTCGGTATCCTGCTTTCCGCTTTCAAAGATACCTCTCTGGTTGTGATTATAGCTCTCTATGATGTCTTAAAAACCACCAAGGTTACCCTTTCCAATCCCAAGTGGACAGGATGTTCGACCGAGGCTTATATTTTTCTGGCCCTGCTCTATTTTGTTTTCTGCTATGCCATGTCGAGTTATAGCCGCAGACTGGAAAAAGAGCTGGATACCAGCTATTAATGAATAGTTTTTGACTGAAAAAGGTGATGGAATTCTCATGAATGAGCGAGAGGTAGAGACCGGTGTTGTGAAATCCGGTGACCCGATTATAGAGATTCACGGAATGCACAAATGGTATGGAGATTTTCATGTCCTGAGTGATATTAACCTTGAGGTTCAACCGCGGGAGAAAATTGTTATCTGTGGTCCTTCAGGATCGGGTAAATCGACCCTGATTCGCTGTATCAACCGTCTGGAGGAACATCAGCGCGGTCAGATCATCGTTAATGGCACTGAATTGACCAACGATATTAAAAATATTGAGAAAGTTCGGGCCGAGGTCGGTATGGTCTTTCAGCATTTCAATCTTTTTCCCCACTTGACGATTTTGGAAAATCTTACTCTCGGTCCGATCTGGGTGCGCAAAAAATCCAAAAAAGAGGCTGAAGCCACGGCCATGATGTATCTGGAAAAGGTTGATATCGCCGAGCAGGCTAAGAAATTTCCCGGCCAGCTCTCCGGTGGTCAGCAACAGCGGGTTGCGATTGCTCGCAGCCTCTGCATGTACCCGGAGGTTATGCTTTTCGACGAACCGACATCGGCCCTTGACCCGGAAATGATCAAGGAAGTTCTCGATGTCATGATAGGTCTGGCTGAAGAGGGGATGACCATGTTGGTGGTCACCCATGAGATGGGTTTTGCTAAAAGTGTTGCCGATCGGGTCATGTTTATGGATGATGGCGAGATAGTTGAACAGAACCGTCCGGATCTGTTTTTTGACAACCCGCAACATGAGCGGACCAAACTTTTCTTAAGTCAGATTTTATAATCTTTTTAGTCAGCGCCTTCGGAATTGACCCTTGTCTGATCCTGAAACAAAAATAAATATTAATCTTATCGGTTATCGCTGTAGCGGTAAAAGTTCGGTTGGTCGGCAGCTGGCGGAGGTTATGTCGCGGCCTTTTGTTGATGCTGATCTGATTTTTGTCGAGCAGGAGGGGCGGTCGGTGGCTGAGTTTGTGGCGGCATCAGGCTGGCCGGCATTTCGTCAGGTTGAAAGCCGTATTTTAAGTGATCTTTGTTGTAAAGAGGAAATCGTTCTGGCTACCGGCGGCGGGGTCGTGTTAAAGTCTGAAAACCGATCTTTTCTCAAGGCGAGCGGGCTTAACTTATGGTTGCAGATTAAGTCTGAAACCGTGCTGGCCCGGTGGGCAGCGGATTCTCGGAGTGCGGCTCAGAGACCGCCTTTAAGTTTCCTTACTCCGGCAGATGAAATTTCTGTTGGGTTAAAAGAGCGGGAGCCGTTTTATCGGGAAATTGCGGACTACATAATTCCGGTTGATCAGTTAAGTATTGCTGAGATCGTCACCCGTATTTTGCGTTACTATCAAGACAGGAGAGTTTGATGGGCAGTACCTTCGGCACTATATTCAAGACTACTACTTTTGGTGAATCGCACGGTTCGGGAGTTGGCGCTGTGGTCGATGGCTGTCCGGCCGGGATCACTATTTCAGTCGATGAAATTCAACTTCAGCTTGAACGCCGGCGACCGGGGCAGAGCCGTTTGAGTACTCCCCGGCAGGAGAGTGATGAGGTTGAGATTCTTTCCGGGGTTGAAGATGGCTTGACTCTGGGTACCCCGATAGGGTTACTGGTGCGCAACCGGAATCAGAAACCGGGTGATTATCGTAAAATGGCAGATATTCCCCGGCCCTCACATGCCGACTACAGTTATCGGATGAAATACGGTCTGACATCGTCAAGCGGTGGCGGCCGGGCCAGCGCCCGTGAGACTCTGGCCCGAGTCGCGGCCGGAAGTGTCGCCGAACAGTTTTTGCGGGCAGTTTTCGGAGTCGAGATTGTAGCCTGGGTCAGTCAGGTGGGAGCGGTGGAGTTAGATTTGAACGAGTCAGAGTTTAAGGATTTCTCACGATCTGAAGTTGATAATGCGATAGTGCGTTGTCCCGACCGGCAGAAAGCTGACCTGATGACGTTAGCGATTGAAAGAGCGGCCGCTGCGAAAGACTCTTTGGGTGGAGTGATCAGTTGTTTTTGTCGCAATGTTCCAGCGGGTTGGGGCGAGCCGGTTTTTGATAAACTTGATGCCCTTCTGGCGCAGGCCATGATTTCAATCCCGGCGGCTAAGGGTTTTGTTTCAGGTTCCGGTTTTGCGGCAGCGTTGATGACCGGTTTTGCTCATAATGACCGTTTTGTCAAAGATGGCAGCGGGCTCAAAACTAAAACCAATTTCAGCGGCGGGGTCCAGGGCGGTATCAGCAACGGCCAGCTGATTCATTTCAAGGTGGCCTTTAAGCCGGTGCCGACCATCGGCAGAGCCCAGAAAACTGCGGATTATGAGGGGCGTGAAGTCGTTTTAGAAGGCAAAGGCCGGCACGACCCTTGTGTCGTACCCCGAGCGGTGCCGATTGT
>JAGGTT010000241.1 GCA_021163565.1 Candidatus Tharpella sp. | reverse complement strand
CTATATAATAACTCTATGTATTTCTTTACAACATACCATATCGGCACAAAATGCAGCCTTCATAGGTATGTGCTTAAAACGGAGTTACAACCTCATTTCAATAATATCTCACTTTACCGCTCCGGCCAGAAACAGAACCAGAGACGGGAAAATTTCGAGCAGGATGATGCAGATGATATATGTCGGCAAGAAATAGGTTACACCTTTAAAGACGGTATTGAGTGAAATATCCTTTGACATTCCGGCAACGACGTAGGCGTTGACACCGACCGGCGGGGTAATGGCGCCCATGGTTGTAACGATCGTCAGCATCACTCCGAACCAGATCGGATCATAGCCGAGTTTCATGGCCAGTGGGTAGAAGATCGGAATTGTGATCAGCAGAAGCCCTAAGGCATCCATAATCGCCCCGCCGATTATAAAGACACCAATTATCAGCCAGAGGATAACAAAGTTCGGGACCTGGAGTGCGATTGCCCATTCGGCAATCGCGTAGGGCAGTCTGGTAATTGCCAGAAAGCGACCGAAGATCACCGCTCCGGCGATAATCATTACGATAAAACAGGAGACCCTCAAGGTGTCTTTAACCGCCCGGGCAAACCCCTCGCGGGTTAAATTGCGGCGAATGAGACTGATTAATAACGCAAAGAACGAGCCTACGGCACCGGCCTCACTCGGCGTAAAGAAACCGATAAAAAGCCCGCCCATAACCAAGCTGAACAGAACCAGCATCTCGCCAGCCCCTTTAAGTGAAATAATCTTTTCCCGGAAAGTCGTTTTCGGGCCCGCCGGGCCCCAATCCTTATGCCACTGACAGATGACGTAAATCGTAACCATCATCAGGGACGCGAGGATAAAGCCGGGAATAATACTGCCGAAAAAGAGTTTGCCGATCGATTGCCCGGTATAGATTCCATAAACCACTAAAACAATACTCGGTGGGATCACCACCCCCAGGGTAGAACCGGCGGCGATTGAGCCGGTAATTAAAATCGGATGATATTTGAAACGTTTCATCTCCGGCAGGGCAACCGAGGTCATGGTGGCGGCGGTGGCCGTATTGGAGCCGCTGATCGCGGCGAAACCGGCGCAGGCCATAACCGTCGCCATCGCCAGGCCGCCCCGGGTCGCACCGAGCCACTTATAGGCCGCATTGTAGAGTTTAGTGTTAACATCTGAATAGAAACAGATCATCCCCATAAAGATAAAGAGCGGAATTATAGTTAAACCATACGACGAAAAGGTCGTCCACAGCTCGGTGCCGATCATCATCAGAGCCGCATCGAGAGAAGTTACATAACCCAAGCCGAAAAAACCGACCAGAGCCATGGCAAAAGCAACCGGAATCTGGAGCGAAAACATCGTTGCCAGGAGAATCAGGATGCCGAGGAGACCAATAAATTCAGGACTCATTTACATCTCCCTCAGGCTCTTTATTACCATTTTTACCGGTTGTCCCACTACTTGCAGAATCGTCCAGCCTGGTAAGACCACCATTAAAAGCGGCCTTGAACGCTTTATAAAGATCAAAAAACAGCATCAGCGCGAGAAAGAAGAAACCCGCCGCGACCACATAGATAATCGGATAGTATCTGAGCTGTAAGGTTTCCGAGGTTTCACCGCTCTGCATGATGGTCGTTCCCCAGGCCGCAACCTGCCAGGCGATAACCACAAAAAACGGGGCGGTAATCATATAGCTTACAATCCCGGTAATCTGCTGCCAGCGCTTACTGTATTTACTGGTGATGATATCGACGCCGACATGATTTTTACGAATTTGGGTAAAGCCTAGAGCCATTGCCGCACAGAGCGCCCCTAAAAAACCGATAAGCTCAAAAGTACCCTTGATCGGTTGCCAGAATGTCCGCGACAAGACATTACTGAAACCGAGCAGCATCATCAAAATCAGGGCGCTACCGCTTATCCAGACAAAGAGACGGTTGATACGATTGGCAAATCGGTCTAAATCCATAAAATCAGGCTCCGGAACTACAAAAAGGGGCAAAACAATTTAGCCACAGACACACAGTCGCGAACGCACACTCACTAATAGTAGGCGTCGAACTTTGCTTCGCCCCCGCGCAACGGGGACAGAACTAAAGGTCTGTCCCCAATCCCGGTGTAACGAACTGTGTGCGTCTGTGGCTAATTAAGGTTTATTATTTACCGTACTCTTTTTCGTATTTAGCTTTCAGAGCATTGAGATCATCAAGGAACTTCTGCCCCGGAAGACCGGCAGCGGCAGTTTTCTTGAGATAACTATCTGTCATAAACTGAACTTTACCGGCAATCTGCTTAGCTTCGGCATCAGGAAAATGATAGACGCCAACGCCGCGCTCTTTTTTCGACCAGGCGATCGCTTCTACAACATGTTGATCTTCGTATTGGCCGGTCCAGAGCGCCTGTTCGCGTCCGAGATCAGTAAAAACCTTTTTTACGTCGGCCGGCAGAGAGTCCCACTTTTTCTTGTTCATAACCACGGCAAACGAGGTCGTCGGACCATTGGTAATCGTTATGTGCTTGCAGAGGTCGGCAAATTTGAAATCTTTCATAACTTCAAGCGATGAGAAAAGCCCTTTAACTACGCCCTTCTGGAGTGATTCCGGCACGCTTGACATCGGCATTGCTACTGGAATTGCACCCAGAGCGTCCAGATACTTACCTGAAATTCCGGTTCCTCTGATCTCAAGTTTCTTAAGATCGGCAAAGTTCTTTACCGCAACCTTCGACATGATATTTGCCGGAGCACAGGTAAATACGGTCAGAACCTTGACTTTGTCATATGATTTCGGCTGATATTTCTGGAAAAGATCCCAGAAAGTAAGGCTTGCAGCCGTGGCACAGGTAAACTCAACCGGCAGATCAATCCCCTCCATCAAGGGGAAGCGGCCCGGCATATAGGGCGGACAGAAACAGCCGATATCGGCAACCCCTTTGGCGACACCGTCAAACATATTTTTAGCACCAAGCAGGGTGCCACCGGGGAAGGTTGCAACCTTAACTTTACCGTTCGTCCGTTTTTCAACCTCCGTGACCCAGCGTTCCATCTGGACACAGGGGAATGTCGGAGCCGGTGGGAAATTGGCATATCTCAAGTTGATGGTTCCGGCATCAGCCGGGGTTGTCAGAGTGAATCCGGCAACCAGAATAATGGCGATTGCTAACAAACTGATAAAACATTTCCTCTTCATTTTCTCCTCCACTACGCTTTATGTTCTCCCGAGTTTGCCGTAAACTGCACAACCGCAAATTACGACTCAATAACAATTGAGACTCCCGGATTTGTTCTTAAATTATCTTCTCCTCATGCAACCTGCTGATCTCATCCTCTGAAAAACCCAAGCCCGCGCCGTAGATATCTAAATTATGCTGACCTAAACGGGGCGGAAAATCGAGCTTGAGATCACACTCTCTGAGATAATCGGTCGCATGCGGCGGCGGTGAAAGGGTGATTTTGCGACCGCTTGCAGGATCTTCAGCGGAAAGCAGTTCATCTTT
>JAGGTT010000067.1 GCA_021163565.1 Candidatus Tharpella sp. | reverse complement strand
TATCATGGCGATACCTTCGGGGCGATGTCGGTTTGTGACCCGGTGAATGGAATGCATCATCTTTTCAGTGATATGGTGATGCCGCAGCTCTTTACCAAAGCTCCGCAGATTCCTTTTGCCGGAATTTGGGATGAACATGAATGTGATGAGATTACTGAACTTATAAGGAATAATCATCATGAACTTGCCGCCGTTATTCTCGAGCCGATAGTTCAGGGAGCCGGAGGGATGCGTTTTTATCATCCTGGTTACCTGACAAAAGTGCGTGAGTTGTGTGATGAGTTTGAGGTGTTGCTGCTGGCGGATGAAATTGCCACCGGTTTTGGTCGGACCGGGGAACTTTTCGCCTGTAACCATGCCCGGATTACCCCGGATATTCTCTGTCTCGGTAAAGCCTTGACCGGAGGTTATATGAGTTTTGCCGCAACTCTATGTCGAGATTTTATCAGTGAGGTGATTTCACAAAACAGCCCCGGAGTCTTGATGCACGGCCCGACTTTTATGGCCAATCCGCTGGCCTGTTCAGTAGCACTAGCCAGTATCGAGTTGCTGGAGGAGTCAGACTGGCAGAATTCGGTGACAAAAATAGAGGGCTGGCTGCGGTGCGGTCTTGAGCCTTGTCGCAAGCTGCCGGCGGTTAAGGATGTCCGGGTTTTAGGGGCAATCGGTGTGGTTGAGACCAGAGATCCGATCGCGGTGGAAAAGGTGCAGGAGAGGCTGGTTGAAAGGGGAGTCTGGCTGCGGCCATTTGCCAATCTCTGTTATACCATGCCGCCGTTTATTGCGACCAAGTTTGAAATTGACAGAATAAGTACCGCGATCTATGCGGCTCTGAGCTGAAAAATATTTTGCTTCAGTCGGTCTCCTGACTTTCGTTTCAGGGGAAACAGTTTTTGCCGTATTCTATTGGCGGAATTTTCGTTTAGAGACGGTTTTAGTTGCTTTGGATGGGGTCTTTATAGTATATAGCGCCGGTTTTGCATTTGGGGGCCGACCCCTTCAGCTGAATTTGGGTGGCGGTCAGAATAAAAATGTTTATCAGGTTATTCCTTATTATGGTGCAGGATGATTTGAGCTAATGGAGATTTAAGCGATGAAAAAGAAAGAACTTGAAAATTTCCGCCGGATCTTACTGGAAAAGAAAAAAGAGGTTGAGGAGCGGGTCGAGCAGTTAAAAAATGGTGATATTCATACCAACAAAGATGATCTCTATGATGATGTTGATGCTGCCAGTGTCGATGCCGATCATAGTTTACTCTTTCGAATTCGGGGTCGGGAAGCGCACTTGATCAAGAAAATTGATGAGGCGTTAGAGCAGATAGATGCCGGAACTTATGGTGTCTGTGCCGAGTGTGGTGAGAATATTAATATCGAGAGACTTAAAGCGCGGCCGGTGGCTCCTTTATGTATCGCCTGTAAAGAAGAGCAGGAGAAAATGGAAAAACGTACCGGTAAATAGTTGGTTTTATCGATAGGAAAGAGCAGTATGGAAGCTGAATACAATCCCCATGTGATCGAGAAGAAATGGCAGGCCAAGTGGCTTGCAGAGAAGACCTTTGCCACCGGCCGGGGCGGTGAAAAATACTACCTTTTAGAGATGTTTCCATACCCTTCGGGCAAGATCCATATGGGTCATGTCCGGAACTATTCAATCGGTGATGTGGTGGCCCGTTATCAGCGTATGCTGGGTCGTGACGTCCTGCATCCCATGGGTTGGGATGCTTTCGGGATGCCGGCTGAGAATGCGGCGATTGCTCATGATGTTCACCCGGCGATCTGGACCCGGAAAAACATTGATGAGATGCGGACGCAGTTGCAGAGTATGGGTTTCAGTTACGACTGGGATCGTGAACTGGCAACCTGCGATCCCGATTACTATCGTTGGGAGCAGCTCTTTTTTACGGAAATGCTTAAAAAAGGGCTGGTTTACAAGAAGGAAGCCAAGGTTAACTGGTGCGAAGAGTGCCAGACGGTGCTTGCCAATGAACAGGTTGAAAACGGTTGCTGCTGGCGTTGCGGTCAGGAGACCCGGGATAAGGATCTCAACCAGTGGTTCTTCAAGATAACCGCTTATGCCGAGGAGCTGCTTGCAGGTTGTAAGGAGCTTGAAGGAGGATGGCCGGAGCGGGTCATCACCATGCAGAAAAATTGGATCGGCAAGAGTGTCGGAGCCAATATTGATTTTCAGGTTGACGGTCTTGACGGGGTTAAAATTTCAGTCTTTACGACCCGCCAGGATACCCTGTTCGGGGCGACTTTTATGAGTCTGGCTCCGGATCATCCGCTTGCCGCTCAGCTTGCCGCCGGTACCGGTCAGGAAGAAAAAGTTACCGCTTTCGTTGACAAGATGCGGCGGCAAGAGATCAGTGATCGTGATGTTGTCCAGCTGGAAAAAGAGGGTGTTTTTACCGGTCGCTACGCTGCTAATCCTGTGACCGGCCGGAAAATGCCGATCTATCTGGCCAATTTTGTTCTCTCCGGTTACGGTACCGGAGCGGTGATGGCGGTTCCGGCCCATGACCAGCGTGATTTTGAATTTGCCCGGATGTACGATTTACCGATTATTGTCGTTATTCAGCCGGCCGGAGAAAAACTCGACCCTGAAACAATGGACGAGGCCTATACCGGAGTTGGTCGGCTGGTCAATTCGAGTGAGTTTGATGGTCTGGAAAATATTAACGCCTTAGAATCTATTGCGGCTCATTTGAGTGCGAACAAGATCGGAGATAAGGCGATTACCTATCGTTTGCGGGACTGGGGGGTTTCACGCCAGCGTTACTGGGGAGCGCCGATTCCGGTAATCTACTGTGATAAATGTGGTATTGTGCCGGTGCCGGAGAAAGATCTGCCGGTACGCCTGCCCGAAGACATTGAACTGGGTAAGGCGGGTGGATCACCCTTGGCCCAGCATGCGAGTTTTGTCAATACAACCTGTCCTATCTGTTCGGCTCCCGCCCGCCGTGAGACCGATACCATGGATACGTTTGTTGAGTCATCCTGGTACTATATGCGTTATGCCTGCGCCGATTTTGCTGATGGTCCTCTGGATAAGAATGTAGTTGATCACTGGCTTCCGGTTGATTACTATGTCGGCGGCATCGAACATGCAATTCTGCATCTGCTCTATTCCCGTTTTTTTACCAGGGTATTACGTGACCTTGGCTATATCAATTTCTCCGAGCCCTTTACCCGGCTGTTGACTCAGGGAATGGTGATAAAAGACGGGGCCAAGATGTCAAAATCAAAAGGCAATGTGGTTGATCCTAATGCCTTGATAAAAAGATACGGAGCCGATACGGCCCGTATCTTCAGCCTCTTTGCCTCACCGCCGGAACTCGATCTGGAGTGGAATGACCAGGGGGTTGA
This sequence comes from Candidatus Tharpella sp., assembly GCA_021163565.1. Classification (GTDB taxonomy): domain Bacteria; phylum Desulfobacterota; class Anaeroferrophillalia; order Anaeroferrophillales; family Tharpellaceae; genus Tharpella. Next base: position 1,210 of record JAGGTT010000067.1, on the reverse strand, counting down.
AGGTGGTTATCGTTTTTTGAACCGCCTCTGGCGCTATGTCTACGCCCTGCTCCCGGCCTTGAATGAGGTGGCAGCCTTTGCCGGAACGGCAGCAGATGTACCGCCAAAGCATGCGGCGCTGCGCCGCAAAACGCATCAGACCATTACCCGGGTGCGGGCGGATGTCGAAGACCGGATGCATTTTAATACGGCAATTAGTGCCGTAATGGAATTGGTCAACGAACTGAAAAAGTATGATATTGAGGCGGCCCGGGCTGATAAGTTACTGGCATCGCTTTTGCGCGAGGCGGTGGAAGTAGTGGTGCTGCTGCTGGCTCCGATTGTTCCGCATATTGCTGAAGAACTCTGGTTCGAACTAGGTTATGAAGGCGGGGTGAGTTATGTTCCGGTACCTTGTGTCGATCCGGCGGCGCTGGTTGAAGATAAGACTCTGGTTGTAGTGCAGATCAACGGCAAGGTCCGGGAACGTTTGCAGGTAGCCCTTGATATGGCTGAGGACGAGGTGAAAAAACTTGCCTTAGCCAGCGCTAAAGTGCAGAAATATATCGGTGATAAACCGTTGCGTAAGGTCATTGTGGTACCGAATAAACTGGTTAATATTGTCGTCTGATATTGACTGTATACCCCAAAAAAGTCTATTCATTGAGGGCTTTATTTTTTTTAGACAGATAAGGGCGTGAAGGAAAACCTTTGAAAAAGTATTTTCCCATCCTGGTTTTATTGATGTTGACTCTCTTGGTCTCCGCCTGCGGTTATCGTCTCCGAGGTACGCAGGAGTTAGCCGGAGGTTTGCGGACGGTTGCGGTTTTGCCTTTTGTCAACAAAACCGTTGAAACTAGACTTGAGGCCGATTTTTTCAATGCTCTGGTTGATGAATTCGCCCAGAGTAAAAATTTGAAAATAGCTCCGGCAGCTGAAGCTGATCTTCTGGTCACCGGCGTGATTAGCGCAGTTGACAACTACTCGATTTCATACTCATCTGATGATAAGGCCTATGAATACAGGGTAGTAATGATTGTCAATGCCGAAATTAAAGAACGAGCCACAAATCATATCATCTGGCAGCGTTCATCTCTGCAGCAGGTTGAAGAATACAAGTCAACCGGTGAACCGCTCACTATCGACCGTCGTAAACAGCGGGCTTTGAAACGGATATGCAAGGTTCTGGCTGAGGATATTCATGACGGTATCTTCAGAGACTTTTAATTAT
>JAGGTT010000072.1 GCA_021163565.1 Candidatus Tharpella sp. | reverse complement strand
GACCAAAATTATTGGTCTGCAGGGTTACGGTATTGAGATTGTTGAACGGGTCGCACTGGAATGCACCCCGAACGAAACCAATATCGACTATCTCCAGACCAAACGGGAAAAAATGGGGCATCTGCTCAATCAGGTACCGGAACATAAAGAGGATCTGCAAAAAAAACCAGGGAAGGTGGAAAAATATGATTAATTATTTTGAAGGATCACTGAATCAGTGCGGCAGTGCCAAAGTTGCAATCATCAACAGTCGCTTCAACAGCTTCATCTGTGACCGTCTTCAGGACGGGGCTCTGGATGCTTTGAAACGACACGGAATCAGCGATGAGCAGATTTCAGTTTACAAAGTTCCCGGAGCCTTTGAGATTCCTCTGCTGGCCCGGAAACTGGCTGATTCAAAAAAATATGACGGCATCGTCTGTTTAGGAGCTGTAATTCGCGGCGATACCCCTCATTTCGACTATGTTGCTGCAGAAGTCAGTAAAGGCATTGCCACGGCCAGTATTGACAGCGGCGTTCCGATCGCCTTTGGTATTCTCACAACCAATACGATCGAACAGGCGATTGAACGGGCCGGCAGCAAGGCCGGTAACAAAGGCTGGGATGCCACTGTTACGCTGCTCGAAATGATTGATCTGCTGGACCAGGTTTAACCGAAAAAAATGGCCAATAAACGACGTAAAGCCCGGGAAGCAGCCCTGCAGATCCTCTACATGCTGGAGCTCGGCCAACCCAAACAAGTAATCCCGTCGATCGTGCGTTACTGGGAGCACGACTGGGTGGTCGAGAGTGATTGTCACCTCTGCCCGGCTGAATGTAAAGATCGAGACAAACCCAAAAGCCGCTTCTCCAATCCGGTCAACCACCAGGCTGAAAGTGCTTTCACCAAGCAGCTTGTCGATGGTGTCCGCAAACATTCAGATAAAATCGACCAAGAGCTCGAAAAACACTCACTTAACTGGAAACTGAACCGGATGTCGTGTATTGATCGCAATATCTTAAGAATTGCCATCTTCGAGATACTCTTCTGCGATGAAATTCCGCTCAAGGTCTCAATCAACGAAGCTATCGAAATTGCTAAAATCTATGGGGATAAAAACTCCGCTCCCTTCATCAACGGTATTTTAGACCAGGTAAAATAGCTCCGCACTTGAATCTTGTCACCGCTTCCGGACCGGCCCCGATAAAGGCCGGTCTTTTTATTTTCTACTTTTCCAACAACTCTACCCGACAAAAAAATACGCGCCGGATAACCTGCCTAAGTAAATCAAACAAACAAAATTTATCTGGTAAGATCAGCCCACGGCCCGTTCTGCGGCGCTCAGGGCACCTTCTAAATACCCTCCATGCTGACTGGCAGTTTCGGTACCGGCAAAATGGATGGTCTCATTCCAGAAAGAAGTCTGGTGGGCCGGAGGGGAGTAGAGAGGGTGTTCGTACATGGGCGGCTGATCCAGACGAGTGGCGGTAAAGGGTTCACAGGCCCAGTCTTTATAGAAAATCTTAGCTGGCTGCGCCGCCGGAGCCCCGTAAATCTGCGTCAGCTGTTCAAGAATTGCCTCTATCAACAAATCTTGATTGCCGCGTTGAACTGCCGGAATCCCGACAAAGCCGGTCAAGCCATACGGGGCCCGATTCTGATTAGAACCGTCATGCAGTTCAGCCATAGGGCCGCGCTGGCTGAAAGCCTGACCGGAAAGACCTGCCCGGTGCCAGAAGGGCTCTTCATACAGGACATAAAATTTTGCCTGACCTGCCATCCAGGTACCGATTTTAAGCATCGCCTGAGTCAGGTCTGCCGGTAGCTCAGGATTAAAAAGAATGGTTGATGCGGTAAGGCGCGGCGGTAGGGCAAGAATTACTTTTTTAGCCTCAAACTGAGCCTCGGGTTCTTCTTCCAACTGACCGACGCTGACTAAAGCTCCAGCATCTTTTTTTTCGATATTGCAGACCGGGTGATGCAAACGAACGGCCTTTTCGGGAAGCCCCGCACAAAGTTCACTAATCAAGGCTATCATCCCGCCGACCAGACGCCAGGAGAGCGGCTCCGTTGCATACCCCCTGACTGTCTGTACTGTGCCACCGGGGTTTTGAAATCGACCCCGTCCCTCTTCAAACTGACGATAACCTTTAAGTCCCAGCTCTTGAATAAGACGGGCCATACGCGGATGAATATCAGGCCAGTACCAGGAGGGCCCGAGATCAGAAAAAAAGCCCTGAAATTCAGGGCTTAAAATTCGACCGCCAAGACGATCCCGAGCTTCAAGCACAACAAAAGATTCATTCTTCAAGGCCAGAAGCGAAGCCGCATAAAGACCACTGAGGCCGCCCCCGACAATCACGGTGTCAACCATTTCAATCGACATACTGAATTTCCATATTCCTAACGCAGGCCATTGCACACCGAGAGTACTCCCGAAGGGCGCAGACAAGTAACCTTAGCAAACTCAATCCTTCTTTTTGGGCGGCTGAATACCGGCCTTTTTGGCCGAATGATCGCGGCCTAAGAAGTAGTTCGCCCAGGAGGAGGTGTGGAAGAAATCCCAGTCGGGCGGCGGGATAATCTCGCCGGCAATCTGACTCTCTTCATTGTAGTTTTTAAGGCGGTCATAGGCTTTAACCCAGACACACTGCTTCTCATTCGGGTAGACCTCACACCAACCTTCATAACTGCCTCCACAAGGCCCGTTGCGCTGGTTTTTGGGGCACTGCGACATCGGACATAGATAGGCCACATCAGTTAAGGCACAATCACCACAATCCATGCACTCATAGAGGGCAACCTTTGAGATATGCTCAACAAAACGAAAAAAACCGTTCCCGGCACTTTTATCAACCACTTTCTGGGTCAGATTGAACATCATTCCCCGAGGCTCAAAACAGAGATTATGCACCAACCGCGAAAACTTGTAGCTGAAAGGCACTACCGGTCGGGCCGTACGCGGGGCCTGGTTTTTACTATTGAGTAAACCCTCTTCAGCCCGCTTGAAATAGTAAAATCCACCTTTTTGCGGAAAATCGAACTCATTCATCACGTTTTGCCAATCCGGGGCCAGCTCTTCGCCTTTTTCGATCACTTCAACAACATCATCAAAGCTTACGCCCAAACCGCTGACATGGACTCCATCATAGCCCATACCTTTCATAAAGGCGTACATTTTGGCACCCCGTAACAGACGAGCCGCCTTGCCTTTATCGTCCGCCTGACGCTCTCCGTCAAGAACCTCGACCAGCTTATCAGTGACGACACAACCGGGAACCATATTTTTGCTCATAACTTTGGCCGCCCCAAAGGGCAGTATATAGATATTTCCAATAAAGGGAACATCATACCCTTCTTTCTCCTTTATCTGAATGAGCTCATGGAATTTACGCGCATCATAACCAGTCTGGGTAATGATAAAGCGAGCCCCGGCGGCGATCTTCTTTTTAAGTTTATAATATTGGAGCATCTGCTCTGATTCGAGCTTTTTAAATTGTGACGCCACCGCACCGGGAAAAAAGTTAGTCGGCTTAAGTTTGATCGGCGCTTTCATGCCGGGATACTCTAAGCCCTCATTCATCGTGGTTATCATCTGCAAAACATGCAGTGGATCAAGATCATAAACCGGACGTGAACGCCCTTTGAAACCGGTAGCCGGATAATCACCACTCATGACCAGCAGGTTGGCAACCCCGCTGCGTTCGAGCCCATAAAGCAGATTCTCAAGCTGATTGCGGCTTTTATCCTTACAGGTAAAGTAGGCCATCGGCTCAAGCCCCAGTTTTTTGACCTCAGCCCCCATAAATTCAGACGAGATCGAGGGATTGCCGCCGGGATTGTCAGTGATCGTCAAGCAATCTATCTTGTCATAAGCTGCCGCCTGTTCCGCCTTGCGGATAAAATTATCCTGCGCCTTCTCAAAAGATCCGCGCCCCGGAACTACTTCCCACTCGACCGAAAAACGACTCTTATTCAGTAATGAATCTCTATATCTGTTTTCCATAGTTCGTTTACCTCTTACCATTTGCCATAAAAAAACCGCCCCTAAATGCCCGCTAAAATCAAAAGAGGGATTCGGGACGGTTATAAAATCTATCAGTTACAGTAACTATTTAACTATTCAGGTGCCGTCTTCAAACTATCTCGGTACGGGGACATACCTCCAGACCGGGCTTCAGCCCGTGGCGGGCGGAGCCGTGTCCCCTTGCGAAGCAGGGCGAAGCGAAGTTCGATCTATTTGCTGTAACTTTATGATGAAGACCTGAATAATTATCAGCTACCAGTAGACTATTCGGCATAACGAGCTTTATAATCTTCCTGAATTAAGGTTCGACGAACCTGATTCTGCCACAAGCGCGGCGGTTTGACTTCAATAATTTTATCAACCCGACCCTGCTCGGTCAGACGATTAAAAATGTCAGTCCAAGCACAAGGAGTATCCGGATCGACTT
>JAGGTT010000103.1 GCA_021163565.1 Candidatus Tharpella sp. | reverse complement strand
CCGAAGTTGTTCAAACTGTCTCCAGACTTTGTGTGGATGCGAACTATAATCTCGGGGCGGACATGGTTCGGGCTCTGGATCAGGCTTTAGCTATCGAAGAGTCACCTACCGGTAAGGACTGTATCGAACAGCTTAAAGAGAATGCCGCAATCGCTAAGCGTGATCAGGTGCCGATCTGTCAAGATACCGGGTTGGCTGTGATCTTTGTTGAAATTGGTCAGGATTTAAGAGTCATTGGCGGAAATCTTGATGAAGCAATCAATGAAGGGGTCAGGCAAGGATATCTGGAAGGGTATTTAAGAAAATCAGCCTGTCATCCATTTACCCGGGCCAATACGGGCGATAATACACCGGCGATTATTCACTATCGTCTGGTTGATGGTGATGCTTTAAAAATTACTGTGGCACCCAAGGGTGGCGGCAGTGAGAATATGTCTAAGGTGGTTATGCTTAAACCGGCTGACGGCGTTGCCGGAATAAAAGAGCAGGTTGTTGAATGGGTACGGCAGGCTGGGGGTAATCCCTGTCCGCCGACTATCGTCGGGGTTGGCATCGGCGGTAACTTTGAGAGATCAGCGATGTTGGCCAAAGAGGCTCTGCTGCGCGAGGTTGGCAGTGTCAACCCTGACCCTGAGCTGCAAAGTCTGGAAGCTGAATTACTTGAAGCGGTTAACAATCTTGGCATCGGTCCTCAGGGACTCGGCGGCCGGGTTACCAGTTTTGCCGTTCATGTCAAAATGTTGCCTTGTCATATCGCCAGCCTGCCTCTGGCTATCAATATTCAGTGTCATGCGGCTCGACATAAGGAGGCGGTACTTTAGATGGAAAATATAATACGTTTGACCCCGCCCTTAAGTGATGAAGTCGTAGCTTCTTTAAAATCCGGAGACCGGGTTCTGATAACCGGAACGATCTATACTGGTCGTGATGCGGCCCATAAACGTTTGGTTGATCTTCTTGATAAAGGGGAAGAATTGCCGATTCCCTTACAGGGTGAAATTATCTATTTTGTCGGGCCGACTCCGGCTAAACCCGGTAAAGCGATCGGTTCGGCCGGGCCGACTACGAGTTATCGCATGGATTCCTATTCGCCTCGGCTTTTGGCTGAGGGTTTGAAGGGGATGATCGGTAAAGGCGGACGCAGTCTTGAGGTTCGTGCGGCGATCAAGGAGTATCGCGGCATCTATTTTGCCGCCACCGGCGGTGCCGGGGCTCTTTTGGCGCAACGCATTAAAAAGGCCGAAGTCGTAGCTTATGAAGATTTAGGCCCCGAAGCCATTCGTCGGATTGAAGTTGAAGATTTTCCGGTTGTCGTAATTAACGATATTCACGGTAATGATCTATACGAACAGGGCGTTATCCCTTATAAAAAATAATCGTAACTGTTCAGCGTGTTGTATTATTGCCGTAAACGTGGTTTGATCCGGCAAATTCTAGCAGAATCTGGGGACATGACCTGATTCTCCGTAGGAAATCGGGATCGTGTACCCGGTTTCTGCGGGTTGGCTGAGCAGTTACAAATTAAAAGGTTTAATTATATGAAAACCGTAATTTCACGTTCTCAGGTGAAGGGCGATTTCGTCAGTAAAGTGGCTGAGATAAGCGGTGAAAACTTCTTTAACTGTTACCAGTGTGGTAACTGTTCCGCCGGTTGTCCTTCGGTTGACGAGATGGATCTTTTGCCCAGTCAGGTCGTGCGTTACCTGCAGCTTGGTCTTGAAGACGAAGTCAAAAACTGTAAATCGATGTGGGTCTGTGCGGCCTGTATGATGTGTCATGCTCGTTGTCCGAAAGGGGTCGACATCTCAAAAATTATGGAAGCTTTACGCGTCTTACGTCTGCGCGAAGTTGGGGCTGAAGGTCATATCGATGTCACCGATTTCTCCGACGATTATCTGGCCCGGGCCCCGCAGATTGCCATGATCAGTGGGTATCGGAAATTTCTCCCTCTCTAAATTATGGCTTCGAAAAATGTCCACTGCGCCCTGAGCGCTAGCGAGGAAGTACTCTTGGGGTGCTTCGTTACCCGGCAACCTTCGTCACTGCGGCGTACTTCGTGTACGCCTCATTCCTCAGGTTTTTGGTGCCTCGCATCTGAACATTTTTCATTGCCATTGAAATAAGTAGATTATAAATTATATTTGAGTAAACTATGAAATATCCATATTTTCCCGGATGTACCCTTTATACCAAGGCCAAGAAGCTTGATGATGCCGGTCGTGAATGCAGTTTGAAGCTTGGGTTTGAACTGGATGAACTAAAAGATTGGACCTGTTGTGGAGCGACTTTTCCTCTGGTTAATGATCAGCATATCACCATGTCGGGGCCGACCCGAATCCTGGCCGACACCAAAGATCAGGGTAACGATAAACTGGTGACACTTTGTTCGGTCTGTTTCAACGTTTTGAAACGAACCAACCATGTGATGCTCAATGATGAAGAGCGTCGGGCCAAGGTCACCGATTTTATCGAACGTGATTATCACGGTGAGGTTGAAGTTCTGCACTACCTCCAACTTTTACGTGATGAGATCGGTTTTGATGTTTTAAAAGAGAAGGTCGTAAAGCCTCTCGAAGGACTAAAAGTTGCCTGTTATTACGGCTGCCTCCTCTTACGTCCGGTTAAAGAGATTGGTCTGGACTCTATGGAAGATCCGACCATCTTCGAAGATTTTGTTCGGGCTTTAGGTGGTGAACCGATAGAGTTTCCCTATAAGGTTGAGTGTTGCGGTGCCTTTCAGACGGTTCACTCAATGGATACGGCAACCAGATGTTCCCGTGATATTTTGCGCAGCGCTAAAAACTGCGGTGCCGATGTGGTTATCACCACCTGTCCTTTGTGTCAGTTTAACCTTGATGACCGGCAGCCGGAGATTCAAAAAAGTGATCCCGGCTTCAGCTCGATTCCGGTCGTCTACTTTACTCAATTACTGGCTTTGGCTCTTGATCTTCCGGCCGAAGATTTGGGTTTTGAACGTAACCTTATTGACCCTCTTCCATTATTAAAAGAGAAGGGTGTTGTGGAATAGTTGATGGGTGAATTAGTAGAACTAAGCGGTTTAAAAGATGGTGAGCCGGTAACTTGTGTCGCTGTCTTTGGCGATCATTCTGATTTCGAAAGCGTTCCGGTTGAACGTCGGGTTATGGTGATTGGCGCTGGGATCACGGGGATTACATCGTCTATCGATTTAGGTAATGCCGGTTATCAGGTGATGTTGGTCGATCGACTGCCGTCGGTTGGCGGCCGGATGCT
>JAGGTT010000292.1 GCA_021163565.1 Candidatus Tharpella sp. | reverse complement strand
AGAGAACTCTAAAACGTTAATATCGGCAGAACGGTTACGCGACTCGTCGCGCAAAACCCGCATAATTGCCGAACCGGTCATATCGCCGGAGGAGTGCATCCGTTTCCGACTGGTACCACCGCCATGACGTACCCGCAGACGACCATCAGGATCTTTATCAAACATCAGACCCAAACGTTCGAGCCATTCGATAACCAGAGGTGCATCATTAGTTAACGCCGCTACCAATTCCGGGGTATTGGTAAAGTGACCGCCACCGATAACATCAAGATAGTGATAATAGGGTGAATCAACCTCCTGAGTCGCCCCCTGGATACCACCTTCCGCCATTACCGTATTGGCATCACCATGCCGCAACTTGGTTGCCAGGATAACTTTACAGCCATTCTCCTGGGCCATCAAAGCCGCCGCAGTACCAGCGCCGCCGCCGCCGACAACCAAGACATCAGTTTCATATTCCGTCAATTTATCAAGTTCGGCTCCTGAGACCAGAAGGCGAGCTTTTGATTCTAATACATCGACAAATCTATCAGGATAGTTTTCGCCTTTACTCGGCCCGATCTTGACATCACGGCGACCATCAGCGTTGTAATCTGGATGAAATTTGTTGAGCACCTCTTCACGACCGGCCAGGGTCAAAGGTTCAAAATCGAGCCCTTTTTTGCTCCGTTCGAGACGCTCGGGACGGCTGGCTTCGACCTTTTTGATCAAATCCAGCATTTCAGGTGTATAACCCATGATTAAACCTCTATACTTATAACTATATTATTTAGTGGTTGACAAAATCGTAAAAAGTCACGGAATGGCTAGAGAAACTGCTTCTCTTCCGGCTGCCAGTTACTGCTGTCTTGAGGCTCCATTTCGCGGGCAACATAGAGTTCGCGTAAAGTGTCCTCGCTATCACCCTCCAATTCTTTCAAAACATCGACAAACTTACCATCTTTAATAGCGGCAACCCGCGGCTTAAGATGTTCAGCCTGGGGAACCTGATATTTGGCATGTAGACGGCGACATAACTGAGCCAGATGAAAATGTTGAATCTGAGCCGGACAACGAGATGTGCAGAGACCGCACTGGATACAATCAAACGAGAGGCGGGCCGCCTTGGCAATATCGCCGCGCATCGCCGCATTGACATATTCCATAACCTCAATATCCATCGGACAGGCTTTGGTACAGGTGTTACAGGCAACACATTTCATGACCTCGGGATAGAGCTTCATGATGGTTTCCGCTGAAGCATCGACCTCTTCAATCTCATAAGCCGCCCGGTTAGCCGGGAAAAACGGCATCTGGGTCAGGTACATATCCTCTTGCACCACTGTCTGACAGGCGAGACAGAAATGCAGGTGGTAATCACCGGCTACTCGATAAATCGTCGGGCAGGCTCCGCAAATACCACCGCGACAACCACATGACCGAATAAACTGGTAACCGGCATATTCAACCGCTTTCTGGATGGTCATGGTCTCCGGAACCTGGTACTGTTTTCCCATAATATAGATCGGCACCAACTTGGTACCTTCCGGCAGAATAGCCCGGTCGCCGGTTGCTACCCTGATCTCTTTTTTTGCCTCACTCATTGTAAGCTTCCTCCTGCGGAAAAAACGTTTTCAAACTTCTATTAATAATTATTGTAACTATTCAGCTAACCTACAAATTAAATTATTCTTTACCACGATGAACATAAAGAAAAACCGCAATAAAAAAATCCCACTCTATCTCAATGCGGGGACAGGGTTTAACGAGAAGACCAGTAACCAATAAATAATATAGTGTTCAAGTATACAATCTAACAACAGCTATCGGCAGCCTGTCCCCCTCGAAGTGGGCGAAGCAATGTTCGCTGTTCCCCACTTTAACTTAACCGCGGGTTATTTCCCCCCAGAATTTACCTAATGACCACTCATCCCGGACTCAGCCAAAAGTTCACTGTCCTGGAACGTGGTCGCCGGAGCGGGTTCATCATAGCTGTGGCCGGGTACATATTCCATCATCTTCTGTGCATTCCTGCCCACCGTGCGGAAAAGCGACATCACCGGAATATCATTGGGACAAGCCGTATCACACATTCCGCAGCCGATACAAGAGATAACCATATGATTTAAACGGGTCAGGTGGAACATTACGGTATTTGCCGGCATCCGGATGGCCCCTTTATCTTGAGCCCAGCCCAGATACTGATCGGGGGTATGTTCAAAAGTCGGCGAGCGGAAGACACATTCGCGACAGTAACAGATCGGACAATTGATCATACAGTTATGACAGCGCATACAGGTTGAAAGCAGCTCCTGGATTCCCTTGATCGAGTTTACCTTACTGCTGAAATCATCTAAAACCAGAGCGCAAGACTTGGTTCGATCAGCTTTGACAGATGCGATAATCTCTTGCCGTTTAGGGTTCTCCTGACCATTGAATTCGAGGATACTCTTTTCGCTTAAGGCATCAGCCAGTTCATCGCCGGCTTCAATATAAAGCTGTTTTTCAGTGTCAACGCCCCAAATGCCGACGATCATATCAACGACATCGATATCTATGGCCGGATAGGTACAAATCTCACAGGATGAACGGAAAGGAGCCCCCTCATCAGGACTGCAAGCACCGGTAACCGCCTGTTTACGAAGATCAAGAGCCGGAGTTTTGCCAGATTTACAGAGAGCGGAAAAATCTTTCGGCTCATAAGTACCAAGACAGTCAACTGCAATAATCAGCAGGGACTCGCGGGTAATCTGTTTAAACTTAGCAAGTTCAACCAGAGCCCGGGCTTCACAGGGACGAACCACAACGCCGATTTTTTCACCGGGATCACGAAAAGTCAGGTTTGAAATTATCCGGGCTGCCTGAACCGGCATCACCGGAGCTCCGATATCGGTATCCGCCAACAGGGCCGGATTCTTGATCAGGGCATGAACATAATTGTCGCCGCCGGTGGTCTGCTTCGGCACCAGAAGACTGCCGACCAGATCACTCTCAAGCAGCCGGGTCAAAAAGGCTTCGATCTCACCATTAAAGGAGTCACAAGACAGATCAATAACTGTCGTTTTCATTGTTAATTTTCTCCAAACGTGTAAATAGTATGGTTTATTTTTTATCTAATCTATTCGTTATTAAGTTGCAGATGGCTGT
>JAGGTT010000208.1 GCA_021163565.1 Candidatus Tharpella sp. | reverse complement strand
CATGCCGCATGGAGCCCAGGGCAGCAAGCTGGGCACGGTTATGATGACTCGAATTAATTTAGGCGACAAAGTTTTTGTGCATACATCGGATATTCAGCTGTTGGATTCCGCCACCATCGATTTTATCATCGCCTGGCAGGCAGATATAGTTCTGGCTGGAGGACCACCTCTTTATATTGAATCGCTCTCGGAGAAACTGCGGACAGCAGCATGGGAAAATGGCCTGCGGCTGGCTCACAATGTGGAAACTTTAATCCTTGACCACCACCTCATGCGCAACCAACAGGGGCCTGTATGGTTAGAAAATCTTTCCGCAAAAGCCGGCAAACAGATCTACTGCGCGGCTGATTTCATGGGCAAAAAACGTCTCCTTCTCGAAGCCGGAAGAACAAAATTATATGAAACAATACCGGTGCCGACAAACTGGCATGAACTCTACGCTAAGGGTTTGACCAATGCTATAGGATAGCTCCACGCTCGATACTTTTTTTAATGATCTGTCAGCCAGTCAAATCACTCTTTTTCACTGTAACTCAGCAAAACACCCTACCGGAAAACCACCTTTTCAAACAACTAATATTTCAGTCATGCAAGCGTGACATAAAAGAAATGAAACAAGGAGGTTGTCAGAAAATGTTATCTCATCCACCCAAGAACTCTAACTCTACCCTGAACCTGTCCCGTGAACGCCAGGGTGAATTGCTGATGGTTGCGGAGACGTTTATCTGGAGCTGGTTTCCGATTGTCACCCTGATCATCTACCAGCATCTTTCGCCGCTTTTCACCATGTTTTACACCACCTTGATCGCCGCACTGTTTTTCGGGGGATTTGTACTCTGGCGAGGTGGTCACGAACGTATCCTGCAACGCCAGGCCATCCGGCCACTGCTCTTAACCACACTCTTCATCAATCTGCTGTTCATCTGTGTCTACTTAGGGCTGCAATACACCAGCGCGGCCAATATGGCTGTAATCCTCTTTTTACAACTGCTCTTTTCCTATCTCTACTTCAACCTCTTCGGCTCCGAGCCTTTCTCCTCCAGCCACCTGTTTGGGGCGCTCTTGATGGGAGTCGGGGCTCTGATCATCATCTTCCCCGGCAAGCTCTCTTTAAATAAGGGCGATTTGCTGGTGTTGGTTGCGGCAATGATCGCACCAATTGCCAATTACTACCAGAAACAGGCCCGCACCTTTGTCAAGCCAAGTGAAATTTTATTTGTTCGCTATCTGCTGGCCTTGCCGGTTCTGCTGGCCCTGGCTCATTGGTTCTCTCCTGCCGGCAAAGAGAATGTCCGGGCGGTTCTGCCCTGGTTGTTGCTAAATGGTTTGGTGCTTTTCGGTCTCTCCAAAATTTTCTGGATTGAGGCGATTCACAGAATTTCAATCACCAAAGCCAGTGCCATGAGTGCCCTTGGCCCATTGTTTACCATCATATTGGCCTATCTGGTTCTGGGAGACGAACCCACCCTGCAGCAGCTGATCGGGGTCATACCTGTACTGATCGGCGGAGTCCTGATTACCCGCCCCGGCACGCCACAAGGGGTCAAGGGATAATCGTGGGGAAACGGTCAAGCCTGTGCTTGTTTATGCTGCTGTTCTTGTTCTTTTCCGGAAGTGCAGGCTGTGCGCCGCCTCGGCAAGTCTCTCCGGAAAGCGAGAAAAAGAAAACCCTATATCTGGTTGGCCATGACTGGCATACAGGCATAGTACTTCCTGCGGCCGCAATCCCCGACCCCCTTTTACCGATCCGCCGGTTCTATGACAAATATGAGTACATTGAACTAAGCTGGGGAGATGAAGATTTTTTTAAAAGCGCTGAGTTTAAAGTCGGCACTCTTTTAAAGGCTGCCCTGCTGCCATCTGCCAGCGTCATGCATGTTGTCGGTTTTAACGGGCCGGTTATCGATTATTTCCCGCTCAGTGACGTGATCAAACTCTCTCTTACAGAGCAAAATTTTTTGCATCTGTGTGAGTTCATCAGCAACAGTTTTGACTATGATCAGCAGGGGAAAATGGTGAATCTCGGGCCCGGCTTATATAGGAACAGCCATTTTTATCGAGCCCGTGAAAAGTATTATCTACCCAAAACCTGTAACGTCTGGACAGCCAAGGCCTTGCAGCGTGCCGGTTACCCGATCTCTCCATATATGACGATACGAGCCAAGAGTTTACTTGAACGGATGGAAGAGTTTGGGGAACGACTCGACAAAAAATAACATCACCCTACTACGCGCCGCTAAAACGCGACATTAACAACACCCCACCCTACAATCGCGCAGAAACCAACAGTCACAGGGTCATCAGGATCAGCTCGATTGAAAATTTTTGTCTCGAGAAAGGAAGAATCGCTCCCGTCATCCATGACTGCTATACAAGAATTACAATAAAAAGGGTTGACAATATGACAGAAAACAGTAATAAATGGGTCTACTCAAGCAACCGTATAAACAGTAAGTGCTGACCGGAGGAGTTAAGTTGTTTAATCGCATAATCATAGAAAAAATGCGGCAGTGGTCTCTGCGCAAAGGGCGAAAACCCCTGGTTCTCAGGGGGGCACGCCAGGTTGGTAAGACCTCGGCAGTCGATATATTTGCTCAGGAATTTGATAGCTATATTTATTTAAATCTCGAATTAAAGGAAGACGCGAATCTCTTCGCCGACGATCTTGTTGTCGAAGAGTTGATTCAAGCGATAT
>JAGGTT010000182.1 GCA_021163565.1 Candidatus Tharpella sp. | reverse complement strand
CCAGGATTGTTACGCATATCCAGAACCAGGCCGGAAATCTTATGATCTTTTTTCAATTCTTTCATTTTACGGTTCAAATCCGCGTAGGTTCGAGACTGAAACTGGGTCAGACGAATATAAGCAATATCATCAGTCAACATCTTGCTTTTGACACTTACAACCTTAATTATATCCCGAATAATCTTGACATCAAGTAAAGAACCCAAACCTTTACGCATTACAGATATCGTAATCTCAGTACCCTTAGGGCCGCGCATCTTTTTGACCGCCTCCATCAGAGTCATATCCTTGCTGAGCTCACCGTTAATCTTAACAATGCGGTCGCCGGCCTCAACCCCGGCCCTAAAAGCCGGAGTATCCTCAATCGGGGAGACCACGGTCAACATCCCGTCACGAATAGTGATTTCAATCCCTAAGCCCCCGAAAGAACCTGTCGTCTCAACCTGCATTTCCTTAAACATCTCCGGCGGCATAAAGCTCGAATGCGGATCAAGATCGGCCAGCATACCCTTGATTGAACCGTAAACCAGTTTTTTTACACTAACCTCTTCAACATAGTTTTTCTGAACCAGACTCAAGGTATCGGTAAACAGTTTGATGTACTCATAAGGACTTTTTTCATCAACGACCTTGGCCTCTTCCTTGGCTCTTGAATCACCTGGAAAAACTCCGAGATGAACAATAAAAAATGCCGCACCCGCAATCAGCACGCCAGCCATCAACGATTTCATCTTATTTTTTTCAACCATTCCTAAAAACCTCCAAAAGATTGACCAATACTCACTCAAATCTGTAGAAACAGACAACTTAAATTATCCTCATCCGAATATTCCGGAGCCGCAAAAAGAGTATTAAAATCTACTACCATCTCCGCCAAAGATTAATCCCGACCTCCCGGTTACGTTATAACTGGGAAATCCAGATCAGGGGATCTTCAGGTACCCCGTCTTTACGAATCTCAAAATAGAGCGAGGGCGTATCGGAAAACTGCCCCTGTCCCACCTTACCAACAACGTCTAAGGCCTGCAGTTGATCATTCACCATGCAGGTAAATTTATCCAGGTGCGCATAGACAGAATAGTAGCCGCCGCCGTGATTAACCACAAGAAGATTACCGTAGCCTTTCATCCAGGAGGCAAAGACAACATCCCCCCGGTAGACTACCCGAACCGGAGAATCGCTCTCAGTCTCTATTTCGATACCTTTATTACGGGTGACTGTGGCGAAACGAGAATCTTTCTCAATCCCGAAGAAACTGACCACGATTCCGTCCACCGGCATCGGCAAATTGCCTTTACGTGCCACAAAATTGCTGGCGATTGAGGCACTTTCCCGGGTCATCCGCTTGAGTTGAGCCGCAACTTCTTCAAGTTCTGCCACCAGCTTCTTATGCTCTTCAACCTGATGCTTGATTTTATACAGCAACTCATTTTTTTTGGCAATATTTTCTTCCAGTGCAACTATTTTATCTCCCTGCTCCTGTTTCAGACAAGCAAGAAAGAGATGCCGTTTCTCCACCTCTGAATTACGATTCCGAATCTCACCCAGCAGGTTTAGATATGATTGTTGCAACCTTTTGTCAGACTCTAATACCCGACGGCCGTAGACCAGAGTGTTAAGGTTTTCGGTCAGGTCAGCATTACTATCCAGAAAATCGAGCCAGTTACCAGGCGGTTGACAGTAACGAATCTTAAGCCGCAGACAAAATTTTTGCCGAACCTCGTCGAGGCTCTCCTCAAGACGGGCGGCATCAATTTTCTGTTCTTCGACCTGCATCTTTGCAATCTGAGCCTCTTCGGTAAGTTTTGTTATATCCCGTTTCAAATCGATCCGCAGGCGATTGAGTTTATCAATCTTCTTGAGTACTGAATCATGCCGCAACTGAGCCCGTTTCTCCTGCTTGCGGTTCTGTCTAATCTCCCGGTTGAGTATGTTTAGATCGCGGGCAATTTCATTATCCCGATCCGCACAGACAGAGCTTAAGCCCGGCCCTAAGACGAACACCAGAATTCCCAATATAAACAGCGTCAAACCTGAAATAAACTTTTTAGGATTATAATTCATGTGCTAAAAAGTTAATCCCGGCTGAGCCAGCGCGAAGAAATCAGAAAACCGGCAACCCCGAGCAGGATTCCAAGAAGCAGGAAAGTAAGGAATGAAGAGAGACTGAAGAATTGTAGCATCGGGGCAATTGACCACTCCGGCACCTGCTCCTGCAGCCAGAACTTGAAATAACGAAAACCAACATAGGAAAGGGCCAAAGCGATAGATGAGGCCACAGCACCTTGAAAAATACCTTCAAAAAGATAGGGCATAACGACAAAACGCCGAGTGGCACCGACGAGATAGAGCACCCGGATAGTCTCACGCCGGGCGAAAAGTGAAAGTCTTATTGTGCTGGCCACGACAAAAACAGTCACGACTGAAAGAAAGCTCGCAAAAATAAAACCGAAATACTTTACCATCCGCAACAACGAAAAGAGCTGCCGCAACCAGTAACTGCCATAAACAACCTCATCTACTCCACTCTGACGCTGCAGCTGCCGGGCCAGGCGCTCAACCGTACTGATATCAGCTACTTCGGCATCAAGCAACAACTCCAGAGAAGCCGGCAGCGGATTCTCCGGTAAATCATCGAGAAAACCTGAATCCTTGCCCAGGATCACCTGGAAGCGGCTCAAGGCCTCATCTTTGGAGATATAATCCAACTGTACTACCTCATCCAGATCGAGACAGAAGCTTTTCAGAAGGGCGATACTTTCCGGACTGAGATCATCTTCCAGATAGACCGCAACTTTAAGATCGCTCCGCCACGTAGAAACTACCCGGTCAGTATTAATGTAGGCCAGAAAATAGAGTGCCAGCATCAACATGGCTATCGATATAATCATAATCGAAATCAGGTTGATGACCGGATGCCGGCGAATATTATTGGCCGTCAATTTAAATACAGGATAGACGTGATCATATATTCTGGGCATAAGAAATTTTACTCTTAATTAAGCCAGTCGTAGGCTTGCAGAGAACCGCGATTAAGATAAAAGACCTTCCGCTTAAACTTCTGCAGCAGTGCCCGATTATGGGTTACCATCACAATAGTTGTACCCCGTGCGTTGATCGAGTGCAGAATCTGCATAATCTCATTAGCAATCTCAGCATCCAGATTACCGGTCGGTTCATCGGCAAAGATAATTTTAGGATTGTTGACCAGGGCCCGGGCAATGGCCACCCGCTGCTGTTCACCACCCGACAGTTGCGGCGGCAGACGTTCTATCTGCCGTTCAATTCCGACCACTTTAAGTACCCGCCAGACTTTCTTCTGGATATAGCGCCGGGGGGTTCCTGAGATCTCAAGTGCGAGGGCGATATTATCGAAAACCGTATAGTTGGGAATCAGTTTATAATCTTGAAAAACAAATCCGAGTTGGCGCCGCAACATGGCAATACGATAGGTGTTGGCCCGAGCCAGATCCAGGCCGTCAATTACAATCTGCCCGGAATCCGGCTTCAGGTCGGCAAAAAGAAGACGGAAAAGGGTTGTTTTTCCGGCACCACTGGGGCCGGAAAGATAGACAAACTCACCTCGTTTGACCCAAAAGGAGATATCCTTCAAGACCATATTGGGATAATTATAACTTTTATTTAAGTTAGATACGCGAATCATCGGCTTGCAACTCGTCAAAGAGAGAGTATAGAGGTTTCAGATCATCTAAAGCAAACTCTTGCGAGGTGGATGAGTTTCTCAGTTTGACTTCAATAATTCCTCGTTTGAACCCTTTGCGGCCCAAAGTCAAACGTACCGGTATGCCGAGGAGATCGGCATCCTTGAACTTCACCCCCGGACGCTCATTACGATCATCATAAAGAACCGTAATACCACGTTCCAGCAACTCCTGATAGAGTTTTTCACAGAAGGCCGTAACCTCCTCTGATTTCAGGTCAAGATTCAACAGAGCCGCCTTAAACGGAGCGATAGCATAAGGAAAACTGATCCCATTTTCATCATGGTTCTGCTCGATCGCGGCCGCCACCGTACGACCGACACCGATACCGTAGCATCCCATAACCATATATTTCTCCTGACCAGCTTGATCAAGAAAGGTGGCGTTTAATTTTTCACTGTATTTGGT
>JAGGTT010000233.1 GCA_021163565.1 Candidatus Tharpella sp. | reverse complement strand
GGATCTTGACGCGACCAGATCCCAGGTGGAAGTGATCTGGCATGATTTGCAGGCGAAACCACAAAAATAGTCGGCTTCAGGAGAGGATGTTCAGATCTGTCAGGGTTTTGTGAATCATCGTAAAGACCTTGATTGGAGCATTGTCCGCCCTCAGCAGTTTGATATAGTTGACTTTTTTCGGTTGACAATCTGTCCTGCCAGCTACTATATAAGAGCGAGTTGGTTTTGATAGTTGATTTTAGCATTGAGTCCATTGGGAGAAAATAGAAACGATGGCCAGAGTTGATATAGAAATAGAGCGCTGTAAGGGCTGCGCCCTCTGCGTTGATGCCTGTCCTGAGCAAGTGCTCAAGATTGGTAAGGAGATTAATTTAAGTGGCTATCAGTACGTTATTGTTGCCAACCCGGACGATTGTACCGGGTGTTGTCGTTGTGCTGAGATGTGTCCTGATGTTGCACTTGCGGTCTGGAGGTAGAGATTGGACATGAGTAGCCCGAAAAAGGTTTTTATAAAAGGTAACGAAGCGATTGCGATGGCGGCTATTAATGCCGGTTGTCATTACTATTTTGGATATCCGATAACCCCGCAGAATGAAATTCCTGAATATATGGCGAAACATCTGCCGGCGACCGGTGGTGAATTCCTCCAGGCTGAGAGTGAGATTGCCTCAATCAATATGTTGATTGGTGCGGCCGCCACCGGAGTCCGGGTGATGACCTCATCGAGCGGTCCCGGAATCTCTCTGATGCAGGAGGGCTTTTCCTATTTTGCCGGGAATGAGTTGCCGGCAGTGGTTGTTAATATAAGTCGTCAGGGGCCGGGTCTGGGGGGTATTAATGCGACCCAGGGGGACTACTTCCAGTCGGTCAAAGGTGGCGGTCACGGTGATTACAAGTTGATCGTGCTGGCCCCGCATACCGGACAGGAGCTTTATGATCTGACTATCAAAGCTTTTGAGCTGGCGGAGAAGTACCGCATTCTGACCCTGATTTTAGGGGATGCTATTTTAGGTCAGATCAAGGAGCCGATTGTGCCCTGGATTCCGGAAAAAACGGCCGGTGATCCAGATCGCGACTGGTTGATTACCGGTGCCAAAGGGCGCGAACCACGTTTGATCAAGTCACTTTTCTTAGCTGATGGCGAGATGGAGAAACACTGCTGGCATTTGCAGGAAAAATATGAACTTATCGAGCGTGATGATGTCATGTTGGAAGAGGTTGATACCGATGATGCCGATTTGATTGTTGTCGCTTTCGGTAGTGTCGCCCGGATTGTCAAAAGTGCTATTTCTCAGGTGCGGAAAGCTGGCATGAAGGTCGGCTTGGTGCGGCCGATTACACTCTTTCCGTTTCCGCGTAAGAGATTGCAGGAGATCGGGGGCCGCACCAAAAGGTTTCTGGTTGCCGAAATGAATACCGGCCAGATGGTGGAAGATGTTCAGCTTAATCTGCCGGGTGACTGCGAGGTCGAATTCTACGGCCGGCCGGGTGGTTCAGTGCCGACGCCTGAGGACCTTTTTGAGATTATCAGTGCAACCTACGAAAAGTTATAGGCGAGGAAATTAAAATATGAAGCAGGTATTTAAACGGCCGGAGTCAATGACTGCCAAGCCGTTTCATTTTTGTCCTGGATGTCATCACGGTATCGTCCACCGGCTGGTGGCGGAAGCTCTGGATCATTTCTCCCTGCGGGAGAAGACGATCGGGGTCGCATCCGTCGGCTGCTCGGTTTTTCTCTATGATTATTTTGCAGTAGATGTGATTGAATCACCCCATGGCCGGGCTGCCGCCGTTGCCGCCGGAACCAAGCGGGTGCTTAATGACAGGATCGTTTTTACCTATCAGGGAGACGGCGACCTGGCTGCCATCGGCACAGCCGAGGTTATTCATGCTGCCAATCGGGGTGATAACATTACCATTATTTTTGTCAATAATTCAATCTACGGAATGACCGGCGGCCAGATGGCGCCGACCACGCTGCTCGGTCAACGGAGTACGACCTCCCCGTATGGCCGAGATTGTAATCGCGACGGTTATCCGATTAAGATGGCCGAGATGCTGGCAGCACTCGAAGGGCCGTCGCTGGTCTCCCGGGTTGCGGTCAATACTCCCGGCAATGTCAAAAAAGCGCGTAAGGTAATTCGCCAGGCCTTTCAGATGCAGGTTGAAGGTAAAGGGTTTTCTTTTGTTGAAGTTCTTTCCACCTGCCCGACCAACTGGGGTATGACTCCGCAGGCGGCAAACGACCGGATTGCTGAAGAGATGATTCCCTATTTCCCTCTGGGAACTTTGAAACAGAAGGATGTTGTCGACGTTCTTTAAAGTATTATGAACTTGTAACCGTCCAGATTTGACAAGTTCGGAAAATGTTCGTATGCAAGGCTTGCGAATTCTGAAGAATGAGGCGTACCTGGAGTACGCCGTAGTGATGAAGGATGAGGCGTAACGCAGCAGACGGAGTTTTTTCGAACTTGAGTGTAAGGATATTTATGTATAATGATGTAATTATGGCCGGCTTCGGCGGGCAGGGAATCATGGTAATTGGTAACCTGCTGGCTTATGCTGCAATTGTGGAAGATAAGAATGTTACTTTTCTGCCCTCTTACGGGGTTGAGATGCGGGGCGGAACGGCGAACTGTTCGGTAGTAATCGATGAACGCGAGATTGGTTCACCGATAGTCGGTCGGCCAATGTCACTGATCATCATGAACCGGCCTTCTCTGATAAAGTTTGAACCGCGGATGAAGCCCGGCGGTGTGGTCATTCTCAATAAAACCCTGATTTCACCGGATGTCTCTGAACGGGATGATATCGATCTGGTGGCCCTCGATTTGAATGCGATTGCGGAGGCCAGTGCCGGTAATGTCCGCTTCGCTAATATGGTGGCTCTGGGGGCTTATGTCGAAAAGAGCGGTGTCGTGGCAGTTGCATCGGTATCAGCTGCGTTGAAGGATGCCTTGAATCCGAAATATCATAAGATGATTCCCGCTAATCAGAAGGCGATTGAGGCCGGTGCCGCAGCGGCAAGAGGTTAGAAAATATGGAAGCAATCAAAGTTGGTGAGAAGATTAAAGAGTTACGTCAGGAAGCTAATATCTCTTTACAGGATATGGCGGAAAAGAGCGGTTACTCTACAGCCTTGTTGTCACAGATTGAAAATCACCTGATTTCTCCTTCCCTGGGAGTTCTGGTACATTTGGCCAAGGCGATGAAGGTTAATATCGGAGCTTTTTTCGGCAGCGAAGAGACGGAACCGTTTACGTTGATTCGCAAAGGTGAGGAGCACACGGTTTCGCGTTTTGCCTCGAAAGAGGGAGTTCGTTACGGTTATACCTATGAATCTCTGGGTGCGGGGAAGAAAGACCGGCGGATGGAGCCGTTTCTTATCACCCTGGAACCGGCAACAATTAAAAATGATAAATGCTACGGTCACGAAGGCGAGGAGTTTATCTACGTTTTATCCGGCTCCATTGATGTTACGTTGGGCGATCATACCGATGTCCTGCAGGAGGGCGACTGTATCTACTACGATTCCGAGATTCCGCATAAAGTCCAGTGTCATGGTGGAGAGACGGCAAGAATCCTGGCGGTTGTGCATCCTTAAAAGATCAGTTTTTACTTTAGGGAGAGGTTGTTTTTGTCAGGCGAGTTCTTGTAACTCGCCCTTTTTTTATCTTCACTTAAAGGTTGTCAGGTCAGGTTGTGACTTAAGCATGGTTGATTTTTTTTCACGCTATCATTTTCGCTCTTTTCTGGATTCTTTTACGGATCCGGTCTGGGTTGTCAATCGCGCTCTGCGCTTGATTTATATGAACCCCGCTGCCCTGGAAAAATTTTCGCTGCGAATTGATTATGCGATTGGGAAGTTATGTCATCAAGCTCTTTTTGAAAATCAATCGACTTGTCCTTTCTGTACCATGGAACAGGTATTTATGTCCGGCCAGAGTACGCACATCAACTTTACTCTGCTCGATACAGATGGCCGTAACCACGTCTATTCACTGAGCAACTACCCTTTGACCGGGAGTCGTGGTGAAGTTGATTACGGGCTTGCAGTTTGTGTTGACAAGAGTGAGGGGGCGGATCTTTTTGCTGAGATTTCCCGGCTCCAAGGTCTGGCGGCAATGGGTGAGTACAGCGCAGAACTGAGTCATGAAATTCGTAACCCTTTAAACTCAATTGAAATTCAGATGTCGCTTCTGCAGCGGATGGCAGGCCGGCTTGAGAGTGCGGAAGCCGATGCTTTTCTGCGGGTGGTTGAGATTGTCCGGGCTGAGAGCCGCCGGCTCAACTCACTGGCGGGAGATTTTCTTAA
This sequence comes from Candidatus Tharpella sp., assembly GCA_021163565.1. GTDB lineage: Bacteria > Desulfobacterota > Anaeroferrophillalia > Anaeroferrophillales > Tharpellaceae > Tharpella. The sequence goes on along the minus strand of JAGGTT010000233.1, from coordinate 5,750 downwards.
AATGCAGCAGAGCCGGTGTCTGACGCTTTCTGATTGCGATCCTTTTGTTGAACTTGAAAAGGTGGTTGAGGTTTTGCGTGAAGAGGCCTTGAGTGAAGCGATTGAAATACGTCTGAAGTTGGAGAATCGGCCAATTAAGCTGCGGGCTGATTGTGAGAAGCTCCAGCAGGCATTCATGAATTTGATGAAAAATGCATTTGAGGCTTTAATTGAAGGTAAGATTCAGAATCCTTATCTTGAGATCAGCGGCCGGGTAGATGAAAATCAGGTAATTTTGAGTTTCGCCGATAACGGGCCGGGGATTCCCTTTGCCAGCCAGGTCAAAATTTTCAATCTCTTTTATACGACCAAGAGCTGTGGTACCGGCATCGGGCTTCATCTCTGCCGGGATGTGATTAAGGCTCATGACGGCGAACTCTCATTTGTCAGTGACGACAACGGGACAATTTTTACGATTGCCCTGCCTCTTCCTTGAAGTTAGGTAACAACAGCTATGAATAGAGCAGATAAATTCAAAATTGTCGTGGTTGATGATGAGGAGCGGGCGGTTGCCGGTCTGGTCGATCTGCTGCGTCTGGACGGCTATGAGGTAGAGGGTTTCAGTCAACCTGAGCGGGTGCTTGATTACCTTGGCCGAGAGTCTGTGGCTCTGCTTTTGACCGATCTCAAAATGCCCGGCCTGAACGGTCTCGAACTTTTACAGCGAGTCCGGGTTCTGGATCCGGATCTGAATGTCGTAATGATTACCGGACAGGGGACGGTCAATGATGCGGTTGCGGCGATGAAAGCTGGAGCTGATGATTATCTGATTAAACCAATTAATATTGATGAACTTGAGATCGTCATTGCCAGGATTCATGAAAAACGAAAACTTCTCTGGCAAAACCGGGTTCTGCGGGAGGTCATTCGGGAAACGGTCAGTCAAGACGATTTTATCGGTCAAAGCCCCAAGATGGAGAAGATCTTTCAGGCGCTTCGGGATGTTGCTCCGACCATGGCGACGGTTTTGATCGAGGGTGAAACCGGAACCGGTAAAGAGTTGGTGGCCCGGGCTTTGCACCGATATGGCCTGCGGGCCGAAAAACCTTTGATCACCATAAATTGTGCGGCGCTGCATGAAGGATTGCTGGAGAGTGAGCTTTTCGGCCATGTTAAAGGAGCATTTACCGGTGCTGTACGCAATAAACCGGGGAAATTTTCTCTGGCTGACGGCGGGACTATTTTTCTCGATGAGATTGGAGATATGGCCTTGTCTGTGCAGGCTAAATTACTGCGGGTACTGGTGTCCGGTGAGTTTCAGCAGGTGGGTGGAGAGAAAACCCATTTTGTTGATGTTCGGGTGCTGGCGGCCACCAATAAGGATCTGTTGCAGGCGGTAGCCGCAGGCGAGTTTCGTGAAGATCTCTACTATCGTCTCAATGTGATTCAGTTCACCTTGCCGCCGCTCAGAGAGCGGCCCGGTGATGTGGTGTTGCTGGTAAAGTATTTTTGTCAGCATATTGCCGAGCGTGAGGGGCGGCCACTGCTCTATCCGGAGCGGGAAGCGATGCACCTGCTGGAAAAAGCTCTCTGGCCCGGCAATGTGCGAGAACTTGAAAATGTGATTGAGCGGGCACTTATTTATGCCAAGGAGCGACCGATCAGTGTAGCTGATCTGCCTGAATACCTGTTGCGTAACGAGATGGTTGCCGAGGGTGTTTCAGATAAGGTCAGTACCAGTAAACAGCCGTCACTATTTGGGCTGACGATTAAAGAGATGGAAAAACAGATGATTTTAGCGGCCCTTGAGCGTTGTCCCAGTAAAGCTCAGGCTGCTCGTGAACTGGGTATCAGTGTGCGTAAGATTGAGTATCTGGTAAAGGCCTGGCAGAGTTGAAAGGTTTACTTTTACGTTTCCAGTGGCTGCAATAAGTTGCATAGTGGAACTTATTGCAGTTGCTTTTTTATTTGTTGTAGTTGTCGGTAAATTCTTTTATTTTATCAAAAGTCTTGCGGCAAGTTGCATGCTCAAGGCGGCAGGCATCAAGGTCTGCAGTCTTGTGGTCGAGTTCCAGAACCTTGGTCAGGAAGTTGTAGAAGGTTCTGTGGCGCTCTCCAATCTCCTGTGCAATCTTTTCTCCCGCTGCGGTTAAAGTCAGATAACTGTAGCGTTCGTAATTTACCAACCCTTTTTCCGCCAGCCCCTTCATCGCACCGGTTACACTTGGCATTTTGACATTGAGACGTTGGGCAACATCCTTAACCCGGGCAACCCTTTGTTCCAGTTGCAGATTAAGGATTACTTCAAGATAATCCTCCATGTTTGAGGTTAACTCATCATCCTTCCGCTCGTGGTTCATGGGCTGCTCCTCAGTTAGTTTACTTCCTCTTAAGTTTCTTAGCTGCTCATAAGTTTAATAGTTGTCAGTGTTGGTTTTGTCAAACAATTCATTTTAAAATAAGTGATTAATTTTAATCCATAATTGTCGTTTTTAACTAAAAAAGGCCCGGAAAGTGTTTCTCTCCGGGCCTTTTTTAGTTATAGTTTAAGCGATCTGATTTATGGATTTAACTGCTCGCAGGCGATAATGGTCTGTTTGCAGAGAACCGAAGTCGTAACCGAACCGACGCCAGCCGGAACCGGGGTGATCTTTTCGACAACAGGTTCAACTTCTGCAAAATCAACATCACCACAGTATTTCCCAGGATTGTCGGGATCTTCATTGATGCCGACATCAATCACAATCTGACCTGCTTTGACAAAGTCAGCCTTAACCATTTTGGCCCGGCCGACGGCGGCAATCAGGATGTCAGCTTCCTGACAGACCTGATTCAGATTTACAGTGCGGGAGTGACAGAGGGTAACCGTACCGTGTTCGCGTAAGAGGAGCATTGCCACCGGTTTACCGACAACCAGGGAGCGCCCTAAAACAACGCAGCGTTTGCCCTTGATTGGGATATCGTAGAAATGCAGCATATCCATACAGGCGGTCGGCGTGCAGGGAGGAAAGCCGGTCAGATCATCGGCAAAGACTTTGGCGGCGCCGCCAAGAGTCAGGCAGTCGACATCTTTTTCCACCGGGATCAGTGCTCGGATCTTACGATCGTCAAGGTGTTTCGGCAACGGGGCAAACATGAGAATGCCGTGGACCGAGTTATTAGCCCCGACTTCGGTGACCGCTTTCTCAAAATCAGCCTGATTGATATCCTCAGGATATTCAAAAACTTCATAAGCCATACCGACCTTGTCACAGGTTTTCTTGGCACCGCCTTCATAAAAAAGGTCGTCAGGGCGGGCACCGACCCGGATAATTCCGAGTTTAGGCATAATGTTACGGGCTTTTAAGGCATCAACTTTTTTTACCAATTCCTCTTTTATTGCGTCGGCAACCGGTTTGCCTTTCAGAATCTCAGCCATAATGAATTTCTCCTTGAATTAATTTATGATAAAATTTGTAGGATTTAAGTTCTATTTCTGCAGTTTTCCGAGAACCAGTTCCAGGGTTTCATCCGCAATTTTAGAGCCGTCAGCCAGTAGTTGATCCATTTCCGTTTTGGCGGCTTTATTAAATTCTTCATCTTTAATGCCGTTAATATTGATGATAACATTGAGGCTGCCGGAGATCAGGGCGGCTTTCAGGAAAACAACGCCGCAAGCAACATCAGAGATTGCGATCATAGTGCCGATTTCACCCATGCGCTGATGGATTTTAATGCCGGCATAAGCCTGACGCATAATATCAAGGGGTACGGAACAGGCGGTTTTGCCGCAGGCTTCCATCGTTTCAGCCTTGAGTTTTTTCTCTTCGTCCGTTTCCCTCGGCATACCATAGGCTTTGGAGAGCGGTTCAAAAACTTCTGCATCCTTGTCAACCAGAGCTTCCAGGGCGGCGATAACCTTTTCGCCCTTTGCAACGAGCTCTTTGGCCTCATCTTCAACATCCGCATATTTCTTTTTACCGATGGTCAGGTTACCGACCATATTGGAGAGAGCCATGCCGATGGCACCACCCATAGCGGCCGCACCACCACCACCGGGAACCGCTGCTTTAGAAGCTAATACAGTGTTGAAGTCTTTACATGTTTCATTAAGCATTGACATAGTTTTGTCCTCCTGAGATTAAAGTGAGTTTAGTGGTCAATCAGACCTTAAGATTGTCGATTGTATTTTTACTGAGAGTAAAATCAGGCACCGCTTACAATGGATATCTTGGTTTGTCAAGTGAATTAAGTTACACTAACCTTTTTCCGGTTTGAACTCTACTGCTTACATCTTGTAGAGGCGGAAAATTTTAGTTTGGTGTCTGAGAAAAGTCAGAGAAATAACTGAATCGTTCAGGTTGCACAACACAGTTTTTTCAAAAAAATTGTTTCCTCTTAGCGCATGGCAAACAGGGCGTAGAGGCTGAAAAAGTATATTCCAACCACCATCAGAGAGTCCAGCGGCCAGCGGCCGGCCAGTTTTCTTTGCGAGCCATAGCGACCGGCAAAAAGATAGAGGCCGCTCATCAGGAGTCCGATAGCGGCAATCAGGCTTTGGCTTTTCGAGGCAGCAGCAAAAATTGATGAACGGAAAAAAAACAGGTCGGCCAGAGCCAGGATAGCAATGTTAAAAATATTGCTGCCGAAAATATTGCCGGCCGCCATAGCAAAACTGCCGAGTTTAACCGCACTGAAGGTGACGACTATCTCCGGGAGAGAGGTCGCAACCGCAAGCAGGCTGTTGCCGACAAAAGTGCTGCCCCAGCCGGTGACGGTGGCAATATGTTCAGCGCTGCTTGCCAGAGCCATTGACGCGGCGACAATGACCCCGGCATTTATTAACAAGGAGCGTTTAAGCTCCGTCGGGATTGTTTTTCGAGCGCTTTCGGCCTCATGTTGATTCTGGTTGAAATTGTCGTTCCTGGCAGTTGCGGCTTGAAATTTGTGGAGTTTCTGCAAGCCGATAATATAGGCTGCAGCGATAAAAAACGAGAAAATGTCAATATGTAGAATCTGCCAGAAACCATGACTTGCCAGCCCCATCAGGGCGAGGCTGATAATTATCAGCGAAAGATAAGCGGTAAGCTGATTCTCGCTATTGAGAAGATGACGTTCCGATTGAACTTTCTGGATAAGCAGCAGATCAAGCAGAGCTAAAATTGCCAGGTTTGCAGCATTGCTGCCGAAAATATTACCCAGAGCTAAATTGGGTGCGTCAACCAGCAGAGCGGCACTTAAGGTGCTGACCATCTCCGGTAGAGAGGTAACAAAACCAAGCACAATAACTCCGATAAAGCCCCGGCTCATACCCGTGACTTCGGCCAGTTTATCTCCGGCCTTGGTTAATTTGTGTCCTGAGATAAGAACTGCTAATGCCGCTAATAAAAAAATGATCCAGATCATAGAGTTCCTTTTAGAACTTGATTGGTGGCTGAATAAAGGTCAGAAATTTTCCACGTCCATTTTTGTAAACAGAGATAGTGACAATATCCGGTTTTGTTCTTATTAAAAAACCCGGTAACTGCATAGAACAGCTACCGGGTTTTTGCAAAACACTTGTATCTTAAGAACTGGTGAGGTATTACCCTAATTTGAGGCCACGTTATTCGCTGGCACTCTCTTTTTCCTCACTATCGCTCTCCTCGGTCTCTGCGTCTGTAGCTACTTCCTGAGTCTCGGTGTCCGTATCATCAGTAACCGCTTCGGCTTTAACCTCTTCGGTTTTAGTGTCAACCTCTTCCGCACTTGTTTCAGTCACCTCTTCTTCTATTGCTTCAGTCACCTCTTCT
>JAGGTT010000124.1 GCA_021163565.1 Candidatus Tharpella sp. | reverse complement strand
GCGAGAGAGGTGATGATGCCGAGCTCAAGATCGTCAGGGCTGACGACGTCATGTTCAATAAGATGGGTTGAGATCGCAAAAATCGCCCCTAAAAGACGATCTTTAACCAGAGTCCGGTCAGCGGCGATATCGGTAACCGGTCCATCTTCGAGACCCCAGGGAGTGCCGGACTCAAACTGTTTCTGGAGTTGCTCGCACATCGCCGGATAACCGGTGTCGGCAGCTCTTAAGTATTCAGCCATCGAATTGCCGGCATGGAAACAGGTACCAAGGCCGGCGCCGTTCTGCACCCACATGATTCCGAATCTAAGCCCTAACGCTTCCTGTGAGATACTCTCAAGACTGGCGGCATTGAATTTGTCACCGTAGAAGCTGTCAAGGACAATATAGCTGGCGATAAAAACCGGATTGACGGCAAAGCCGGGGAAATCCTTGACCGTAATCGCGACCTTGCGGTTCTTTTTAGCAAACTCCATCAGCGCGGAGTAGGTTGCATCAGTAGTCTCGGTCTGCCGGATAACTTCAACCAGACGGTTGATGTTGGCCGGGAAGAAGTAGTGCAGGCCCGCAGTCCGGCCCGGATTATCGACCTTGGCCATCAATTTTTCAATCAGGAAAGTAGATGTGTTACTGACCAGGATTGCATCTTTACGGCACGCCTTGGAGAGCTCGGCGAAGACTTCAATCTTAAGATCCATCTTCTCGATTGCCGCTTCGATAACCAGATCGCACTCACTCAGGTCGGCGTAGCTGCTGGTGCCGCTGATCTGGCCAGTCAACTTATCCATGTCGTCCTGGCTGATTTTACCTTTGGCGACTCTTTTGCTTAAAGGTTTGGTGACCCAGCGTTCGAACATGCTGGTAACCAGTTCATCATTAAGCTCTTTGTAGATAACTTTATAACCGGCGCCCGCTGCATTCAGGGCAATCGCGGCCCCCATAACTCCAAAACCAACAACCCCTACAGTTTTAATCTCGCCCATTTTTTAATCTCCTTTATGAAAATATGTTTACTTGTTAATCCCAGTCTGGTCGTAGATATCAGTCAGCGATGGGAGGTATAAATAAATTCGGTCTGGCTCCTAACAGATTGGGAAAAAAAATACAATATTATTCTAATTTTTTTCCGACTTGATTATATGAAGAAAAAGTCGTATGTAATAAACTGGTAATAAGCAATCAATAATAGACGATCTATTTTTATGACAAGGAGACTGTGAAAATGGCTGGAGTAAACAAGGTGATTTTAGTTGGGCATCTGGGCGCAGACCCGGAGATGAAGTACGGCAGCAGCGGCAACCCTTTTACCACTTTTACCCTGGCTACCAGTGACAGCTGGGTTAAGGACGGGCAGCGCGAGGAACGGACTGAGTGGCACCGGATTATCGCTTTCGGAAAACTGGCCGAGATCTGTGCTAAGTGGCTGCATAAAGGAAAACAGATCTATCTTGAGGGCCGGATTCAGACCCGTTCCTGGGAACAGGATGGAGTCAAACGCTATACGACTGAAATTATTGCCGGGACTATGCAGATGCTTGGTTCTCGTGAAGGCGGTGCCGGTGGTGGCCAGGGCGGCTACGGTGGTGGTCAGAATCAGGGTCAGGGATTTGGCGGCGGGGCTGGTCAGGGTGGTGGTTCTGTCACGCCTAAACCACAGGCAGGGCCCGCAGCAAACCAAGCTCCTTACGGACAGGCTTCGGCTCCTGATTCGGTGCCGGACGATATCCCTTTCTGAGTGGTCTGAAATTCTGTTGCAGGTGAGCCACTTTTTCAAGGAAGTGGTCGAAGATGAGTTTATAAGGGGAAGGGGTAATATCTACACTTCCCCTTTTTGGGCTGAATAACCGGATTGTACTTGGCTTTTTATGTCAGAAAATAGCGCTTTAATTTTTCGGGGTTACCGGTGAAATGGAGAAATCTAAGCAAAAGCCACAGATTGTGAGAAAACTTGCTCCTTTTAAGGTTGACGGTCTGGCGATTCCCTACCCTGAATTCGTTCCCAGACTTTTTAATCTATGTCTGAGTCTGGGCTTTCACAAAGAGCTGATTATGCCGTCCCGGGCTTTCTGCTCGGACGAGAATCAGGGGCTGCCGATCATATTGATGACCAAGCATTTTGGCACATTTCCTTTTAACCATGGTCGGGTTGGCGGGATTATTGCGACTGACCGCCATGGGCCCCATGCTTATCACGGTGAAGACTCGGTTATTTTACAAGCAAGTCATGTCGGTTATGATCCGCATACCGGTACTTACGGCAAATGTGTCCGGCCGAAAATGGCGGGAACCACTATTTCGAACTCCTGTGGTAAAATCACTCATGTAATCACGCCTTACCTTGAACAGTATCAGTTTGCCAAGAAGCGGATTTTTCTGCACCGTGATGAGTCCGGTAATCATCTGATTACAGTTAAAAATTCTTTTGTAGATTTTGCTTCGTATCCGGTAAAAAATGGTTTGGTGTTGTTGCTTGAAAAGATTGTCAAGCTGGATGACGATCGGCGGATTGTTCCGGTTGCGGCTTTGTCAACGAGTCAGACTTTTGCGCTAGGTGAAGATTTTTGCCGTCGTATTGATGCCACCGGTTATATCTGGAAAGGCGGTGACGGTGAGAGTATCAAAGATCTTCTGTTTGCTGATCTCTTCTTTTTTCGGGAGGATTTCCATGAGACTGATGCCTCAATCTTGCTTGAACGTTCATTGGCCGGATTTATGCCGGAAATTGTGACTTCTCAAAATCCGTCTTTACGGGCAGCTAAAATAATTATCCAGCTGGAATTTTCCCGGATTGTCGAGTCGATTCGGCGGGGGACTGAATATGTGGGCAAAAATCTTCTCTACATCACCGGGCTCAACCTCGATATTTCCGAATTTGAGGGCTTTCCGGCGACGACCTATTTTGTCCCCTGGGCCGCCCATATTCAGTTACAGAATGGTGCTCCGGAAGAGTACGCTCATCCGGTTGAACAGGATCGTCTGTTTGAATTAATCATGGGTCAGAGTATTGAAAATCCGGATCAGGTCAATCTCAAAGAGGAGATCGGCCGGATGTTGCAGGCCCCGCGTTTCGATATCCGCTCTTCAAAATGATGATCTTTTGGGTGATCTAAATTTGATTAATAGGGCAGAACGGTTATGAGTTTTTCATTTTTATAGAACTTATAAATTTGTGGTTGATTATTTAATTTCTTAGGAGTAAAGGGAGGTCTGTTTATTTAATTTGTGAATTGTTTGCTTAGTAGTATCAAGGGTTTGTCTTACTATTTAATGGTCTGATATACTCATTAATTAAGCATGGGTATGAGGTCGCTTGATGTATTTCTTATTTATGTCGCTGGCACTGATTGGTGTCGGCGGGCTTGCCGGGCTCTTGTTGGCCCGGCACTTTACATTGATGAAGACGGTAAGCATCAGCACAATTTCGACCGGATGTGTGGGGGGCTTACTTTTTTCATTGTCGCAATTGTTTTCCGGTTCACAATCTCTTGCTGTAAGCTGGCGTTGGCTGCATATTTTTACCCTCTCTTTTCGGCTTGACAGTATCTCGCTTTTCTTTCTGTTGCCTATTTTTATTATCTCGCCTCTGGCTCTGCTTTACAGTTTTCACTACCTGGAAAACCGCGCAAAAAAGATTCGCTCCGGGGTTAACTATTTCTTTTTTGCGGTCTTGGTCGCAGCCATGGCGTTGGTGGTGATGGCGGCGGATATGATCACCTTCCTGCTGGCCTGGGAGATAATGTC
>JAGGTT010000271.1 GCA_021163565.1 Candidatus Tharpella sp. | reverse complement strand
TTCCTTTCTTGGGGCGAACGCACATGCTGTGGGCATCTTTTTCCTCTGGATTGCTTTTCTCTACACAATGTGGACCGGTTATATCTACTTTAAGGAAGCCTTTTCATTACTGATAGCGGACGAGTGAAAAAAATTTTACCGGGTTTAGTTCTGAATATTTTAATTAAAAGGTTCCGGTTCCGCCGGGACCTTTTTCATTTCATATAATGTCCAGGTGGTATAAAAATGACAAAAGTTGAGATGTTTACAGGAAAGGGCGGGGTCGGCAAAACAACAATGTCCGTGGCTACAGCTCTTCATTACGCTCAATCCGGCCGAACCCTGCTGATTTCTACTGATCCCTCCGGCTCACTTTCGGAGATCTTCGCTCAACCCCTTGACCAGAGTATAGTTTCTGTCGCAGCGAATCTTGATGCGGTGGAGCTGACCCGCAGGCTGGTGCTTGACCTCTGGCGGGAAAAGTTTGCAGATGAGATATATGCGGTACTCTCCTCATTTTTGCCGGTAGGTCGGGAGATTATTGATTATATCGAGGGGGCGCCGGGCATAGATGAGGAGTTTATGCTCGATTATCTGTTGACCATGGCGCAATCGGGAGATTATCAGACTATCGTCTGGGATACGGCTCCGACTGTCACCACCTTAAATCTGCTCTTTATCCAGCAACTTTTTTACTCTCATCTGACCCAGGCGCAGAAAGTCTATATGAAGGTGAAAGGTGTTTTCAGCAAAGTTGATCCGCTAACTCTGATCGATAAATGGCTGAAATTAACCGCCCAGATTATCGAGCTTTTAAAAACTGATACCAGTGCCTGGGTTGTCGCCAATCCGGAACATCTGCCGGTTGAACAGGCCCTGGACATAGCCAGATCACTCACTGATTTCGAAATTGAGGTAAACGGTTTCATTCTGAATAAACTACTGCCATTAGAAGTTTGTGAGCAACATCCTTTCTGGTTGGCAAAATATAAGGCGCAACAGGAATGCCGGGAAAATCTTTTGCGGGCCGCAGGCACTCTGCCGGTAAAAGAAATTCCGGAACTTTCCGGCAAAATGAAAATCGATGGTTTTCTGGGAGAGGTAACGAAACTTCTCTACTAAAAGATCACCAGAGGGTGATTAATTGCTACTTTGCCGGGTAGCTTCCGGCAAAAGGTTTTTTTAAGAAAGAGGGGAGGGGCGTGCTTCAAAATAGTCATGCAGCGTACTTTCAGAACTGATTACATTACAGATGGGATGCGATTGCCGCTCGGGTCTCTTCCATGATTCTTTCGATTTCAGCTTTATTGTAATTTTCCGGGGTCATGATCGGTGGACTGAACGTCATGGTTAAGGTGCCCGGTTTAATTGCTATTTTACCTTTAGGTTGCAGATTGCCGCTGTTGCTTATAGTCAGGGGCAGGATCGGCAGACCCAGTTGACATGCTAAAACAAATCCTCCCTTTTTAAACTCACCTAGAGGAATCGAAGCCGGTATCCGCGTACCTTCGGCAAAAAGGATAATTGATATGCCGTTTTTCTGTAGAATCTTACCCTGAGTTTGTAGCTGTTCAATCGCCTGGCGCCGGTTGCCGCGGTCGATAATGATTGAGCCGCTACGGCTTAAAGCCGTGCCGAAGATAGGAATTTTTGTCAATTCCCGTTTAGCGACAAAGAGACAGTAGAGGGCTCGGCAGCTAAATATCGCGTAAATATCAAGGTAGCTTTTATGGTTGGAAATGACCATGTAAGTCTGTTTTGGATCTATATTCTCCAGTCCCCGGTGGATGACTTTAACTCCGTTCAGACGCAGATTGATCCATCCCCACCAGTTGCCGACAAATTCAATCCCGGCTTTGCCCCAAGGCGTAAAGGTTGAGATGCTGCCGATTAAGGCCCAGAAAAAGGTGTTGGGAACGATAATTATGATACTGCGCAAGGCATAGAAAAAATTAATGATTGATTTGAACATATAGACTCAGTTGAAAAATTTTAAGGTTTTTGCGATGCCATCATTATCTGATCTGAAATAGACAGGTAGCAGAGGTTTTGTCAACAATTCATTTTCTTTCAGTCGGAACGGTTCGGACTGAGACGGATTTTGCGCGGGGCGGCAAGCCAGAAAGAGGCACAGGAGAGCCAGAGAACTATGATGTCAATGACAAAAGCTGTTTGATATGAGCCTGTCCGGTCAAAAATATATCCGGCAAACCAGGCTCCGGCAGCGCCGCCGAATCCGAGATTGAGTGAGAGCAGGCCGAAAATTCGCCCAAAATGCTCTCCCTGAAAGATATCCGCCGCGATTGATGGAAAAAGTGGAGCGACTGCCCCATAGCCGAATCCGAAACAGAGGGCGAAAATATAGGGCAGCAACCGTGGTTGCAGGCTGACTCCGGCCAGGGCCAGGACTCCGAGTGTGGCCGCAACCATACCTGCCGTATTTGCCTTTTCCCGATTCCAGCGATCACCGAAAAATCCTAAAGTTATTTTGCCGACCGAACCGCAGACACCCAGCAAGCCAAAGGTTGCGGCCGCACCTTTAGCTGTCATGCCTCCATCAACTAGCCCGGCTACGGCATGCAGAAGAACCCCCTGGATTGCAAAAGGGCCTAAGAAAAAACCTGCCGCCAGATACCAGAAACGTTTTGTTTTTAGAGCCCGTTGGCTGGTCCAGCTGGTCGCGGCCCACTTTTCATCCATGATCAGAAAATCATCAGTTTTAATTTTGACAGTTTCCTGTACATCACTATTGTGGTTAGTTGTAGCAGTATCAGGAGATAAACCGATCTGCTGTGGGTCACGGCGCTGGAAAAAGAGGTTGATAGGAATAATGAAAAGCACTATTATAGCCAATATACGGTAAGCGTAGCGCCATCCTTGTAGACTGATCAGGTGCTGCATTAATGGTGGAATCGTCAGCATCCCGACCCCGACTCCGGCCATGGCCAGGCCGATAGCCAGACCCCGGCGTTTGCTGAACCAGCGCGGCAGAAAAGTTGAGTGGGGAACAAAACCGATCAGACTGACACCGATTGCCGCCATGACCCCGTAAACCAGATAAAAGTCGAATAAGTCTCGGGCATGGGTAAGCAGATTTAAGGAGAGGGATAGCCACAAGGCCCCAACCGGGATTACCAGGCGAGGCCCGAAACGGTCAATCAGCCAGCCGGTTAAAAAAGCACAGAGATAGTGTGAAATAGTAAAGAGAGAGAAGATGCCGGCAGTTGTGGCTCTCGACCAGGAAAAATCATCTATAATCGCAATATAGAGAACCGAAAATGAGTACCAGACGCCGAAGGCCACCCCTAAAGTTATAAATGAGGTTGCGACGATAACCCAGCCGTAATAAAAGGGAATTTTTTTTTCTATATTCAAATAATAACTCAAATTAGTTTCGGAAATGGAAAATATCTTTTCGTGAGCGGTCAGCTTTCTAACAGTAAAATATGGATAAATGCAACCCTATTATGAAAACCTCAATTTTATGTCTGTCGGTAATTGTTGCTCTGATATTTTTAAGTTCATGCACTGGAGTTCAACCTGAAATCATGTCTGAGACGAAAATGCTGTCATCTCCTTATGTCGATCCCGGTACCATGCGGCAAGATGAGATTATCCATCTGCCGACCGGTACTTTTTTATCGAAATCTGAACTTTTTGACCTCCTGGCTGATAAAAAGATAATTTTTGTTGGTGAAGGACACGACAATATCTATGACCACCAGGTGGAACTTGAAGTAATAAAAACTCTTTTTCAACGTTTTCCCGACCGCTTGGCAGTTGGTTTTGAGATGTTATCGCATGCCAATCAGGAAAAAATCGATCGCTGGCTGCAAAATGAGCTGACGGAAGATGATTTCATCCGTCTTTTTGCGGCCGACTGGGGGGTTGCGAATTTTGTTTACTACCGGGAAATTTTCACTTTTCTTAAAGCCAGTCAAATCCCGGTTCGGGCACTCAATGTCAGTCGCAGTGAAAAGATGGAGGTTATGCATGCCGCTGCGATTACGGAAAAGTCGGCGACAGTAATTTCTGATCCTTATCAGGAGAAAGCCCTGCAAGCAATGTTCAAAGGGCATACCAAGGGGCACGGAAATATCGATATCTTTCTTGAAGTTCATAAACTTTGGGAAGCGACTATGGCCCGGAATATCAAGGATTATCTTACGAGTTCGGAGGGAGCGGATAAGATATTGGTGGTTTTTGCCGGTGGATTTCATGTAGCTCAAGGTTTTGGTTTGCCGCGCCGGGTTTTTCAGCTTGTTAAAGCTGATTACTGCACTCTTTTGACCCATACGCCACCGGATATGGTGGAAAATGAACGCCGGACGATGGAGGTCGATTTTCCGGATTTGCCCCTGTATCTCTGTGATTATCTCTGGTGTGTACCTTATCGCAACCTTAAAGATAAACAGGCTCGGCTTGGAGTTGGATTGGAAAAGAGTGAAAAAGGCATCCGGATTGTCATGGTTGAAGCTGAAAGCGTTGCCGCCGGGCACGGCCTTGTGGTTGGAGATCTGATTATTGCCGGCGATGGTAAGTCTCTGCCGGATCCTATTGCTCTCTCAATTCTACTTTTGCGGAAAAACAGGGGTGAGATAATAACCTTAGAAATTGAAAGAAATAATAAAATACATATTGTAAAAATTTTATTGTAGTGCTATACCAAAGCTATTGTAAACTTTAATAGTTGTTTTAGTTGTGTTATGTAAGTTTAACAGAAGATCAAGGAGAGTGAATAATGAAGAACTTTATATCCGGATTATCAATTGCAGCCTTACTGTTTTTTTCGTTAATTTTGATGCCGACTTCGGCTTCAGCTATTGATATGGGGCTGGTCAGTACCTTGGTTAATAAACTTGGGGTCAGCAAAAGCCAAGCCCAAGGGGGTTCCGGAGCAATTTTTAAGACGGCTGAAAAAAGGATGGACAAGGACGATTACCGGGAACTTAAGAAAGAGGTGCCTGAGGTCGAGACACTCCAGAAGTTCGCCCCTAAAACTGCTGACAGCAAGTCAAGTATGCTTGGCAGTGCGGCTTCAGCATTAGGGGGGAAGACCGGTTCGTCAGTGGGTGATGCCGCTGGTCTTTTGAGCAGTTTTGATGCTCTCGGTATGGATAAAGATATGCTGAATAAGTTTACGCCGGTTATTTATGATTATGTCAAAAAGAACGGCAGTGAAATGGCTATGGGGCTGCTACAGAAAGCGCTTGCTTTTTAAGCTGCAGGAGTAAGGCTCGGAACCGGGAACCGGTTTTCATTTTACGCTTTCGATTCTACCTCGCCAGTCGGTGCAGTAGTAGGCGAAGTACATATATCCGACATAGAGCAGGAAAACAATTCCCAGTCCCATCAGAATTTTACCTAAAATAAGATTTATCTTGCTTTTGTTAAAAGCCATTTCTACACCTGCTGCTGGTTGTTGGTGTTTGTCTGCTATCTATAATGATAAGAAAGTGTTGCGGATAGTCGTATCGACATTTGTACAGCCTCTTTTTAACGCATACTGCTGACCGATCAGGTAGACCTTTTTTTCGGCCCGGGTGATGGCCGTATAAAACCATTTATTATTGAGCATCATAAAATGGCTGTTGCTTAAAGGAATCGCAACATATTTATACTGGCTGCCCTGGGCTTTATGAACGGTCAGGCAGTAGGCAAGATCAATGATGTCACGGATCTGATCAAATTTGTAGCGCACTACCAAGGGGCCCGGATAGACCACATAGAAAAGTTCGTTGTCAAGATCTATCTCTTTGATGATACCGACAAAACCGTTGAAAATACGTTGTCGGTGCCAGCTGCCGATGTGACTAGGCAAAGTATCGACCTGATAACGGGCGCACTCCATATCCTTGTTCTGCAGATGCACGACCTTATCGTCGACCTTGAAAATCGTCCCGAAACGTTCAGTCTGACAGATGCTGTTCGGGTTAAACACATTCTGAAGTTGATGATTCAGAATCTCGGTACCCAGCGGACCGCGGCGAACCGGGGTTAGAACCTGAAAATCCCAAGTTGGAAACTTCAGGCGGGTGACCGCCTTGGCTGCCAGTTCCAAGATTAGCTCGCGGATTCGGTCATTACACAGCCCTCTGATTTCCCGTAACTCTTTTTCCGGCAGCTCTCTCTTTAACTGCATATAATTCGGGATATCTTCCCGTATGAAGATAAAATCCTCATAGTTATTCTCATAATTCGGCGGCAGTTCACCTTTACGGATAATATTGGCAAAATAGACCAGAACCGAATTTTCACTTTGGCGGAATATCCGGGTCAGACTTGTATGGTCGAGGTAGGGTTTGTCGAGGATATCGGCAAACACATTGCCCGCACCGATCGGCGGCAGCTGGGCTGGATCACCGATCATGATAAAGATGGTTTCCGGGGCGACGGCTAAGGTCAGACGATAGAAGATCTGAGTATTGACCATGCCCGCTTCGTCAAGGAGGATGACCTTGTAGGGCAGGGGTTTTTCCCGGTTGAATTCGAAATGATTATCACCCTGATATCTGAGCAGTGAATGGATAGTGTAGGCTTGAAAACCACTTAATTTGCGAACTCGAGCCGCAGCCATCCCGGTAAAAGCACAGCAGGTTATCTGTTTGCGTTCACAGAAATTTTCTGCCAGGAGATTGAGGATGAGCCGGGCAATTGTCGATTTCCCGGTACCGGCATAGCCTGAAAGAGCATAGAGACGGCGTTTGCCGGTGCCGATCGTGGTGATGATTTGGCGTTGCTCCGGGGCCAGATCAAAACCGAGTCGTTGTTGCTGCCGGTCAATAAAAAGCTCAAGATCAGCGCTTTTCAAGAGCGGCTTGAATCGTTCCCGGGAGCGGTCGCGGAAAAACTTTTCAAGGAAACTCTCCATGAAATGGAAAGCTTTCAGAGCGATAAAATTTTGTTTCCGGTCAAGAACAATTTTACCATTCTTCTCCATTTTATCAATGATTTCAGTAAAAATTTTCGGGTCAACCTGTTCATTTTCATCGTCAAGCAGCTCGCTGAGTTGCAGAGACAAAGTTTCTCTCTCAAGATAAGTGTGACCATTCTGATCTCCGGCTTCAAGCAGAAGATGGTTGATCGCAGCTTCAATCCGGTGCGGAGAGGTAAAACTGAGACCAAGCTTGCGGGCGATTTCATCGGCTGTTTTGAAACCGATTCCGCGAATCTCGGTCAGCGAGTAGGGGTTGAAACGAATTTTTTGCACCGCATCATCGCCCAAGGCATTGAATATGCGGATCAGAAGATTGGGGGTAATGCCGTGCGGCAGGAGAAATTCTGAAAGATTTCTCAGGTTTTTCCGTTGCTCCCATGAGCTCTGAATCTGTTTTAACTTCTTCTCTTTAATCCCCTTAAACTCAAGAAGTTTTTCCGGCTCATTTTCAAAAATCCGGGTAAGTTCTTTTTCCCCATAGTGTTCAAGAAGCCTGCGGGCCAGTTTATCCCCCAGACCTTTGACAACCTTGGCGAGAAAATAGAAAGTTTCATTGGTAATGATCCGGGCTCTAACAAATGCGAACTGGCGGCCGTACCGGCTCATCTCCCACTGGCCGTCAAACTCGAATTCAACTCCCTGTAACTTGTCACCGGCAAGCCCCGCAGGCAGGTTGCCGACGGCGGTTATCAGTCGTTTGCCACTCTCACCCTTAAGCACGACATAACCGTTTTCTACATTGCTGTAGCTTACTCTTTTGACTTTGCAGTGGATAGTTGTCATGGTTCTTAATCTACCTTGTTGTTAATCTTTTGGCAACCCTTTTAGGGCGCCACTGGTCGGGGAAAATTTACCGCCAGTCGGTGAAGAGTTTTTCACCGACTTAGAGGTAAATTGTGGAATCAGGTCAATGCAAAGTCGGGGGATAAAGATTGCGGTATAAGTGCGGCCTACGGCCTGAAAATTGCAATGTTCCTAAAATTCTAAAGCCTATGGTTAAAGTTACGGTTGCAGTATCGCCATGAAAGTAATTTTCCGCAGGTTTTCTCAAACTTATACATCACTATAAGAAAGTTAAAGGGAGTTATATGCTGATTACTGAGATTCTGGCCCGGAACGGGCGCATGTATGCGGATGAAACAGCTCTGATTGAAAGAGATCCGGAAAACGATACACGCCGTGAGATAAGCTGGCTGGAATTTGACCGGCAGGCGAACCAGATTGCCAATCTTCTTCGTTCCCGGGGCATTGGTCCCGGCAGTAAAGTGGTTCATCTTTTTATGAACTCACTGGAGTGGCTGCCACTCTATTTCGGTATTCTCCGGAGCGGGGCCTGGGTAGTGCCGCTCAATTTTCGGTTTGACAGTGAAAATATTAAACATTGTAT
>JAGGTT010000283.1 GCA_021163565.1 Candidatus Tharpella sp. | reverse complement strand
TGGAGAGCGCTTTTTTAACCGCGTCACTCTCATGGCCGGCCATTATATACAAAATGACTTCCAGCGGCAGCTCATCAATTCGGACGCAAAGTTCGGAATTCAAGTAGGTTTTGCCTTTACGGCACAAACGACCGAGTTCAGCGGCAACGATAATGCCGTTCTGCCGGATGGTGATAAAACGGCTGACGGCATTCTCATCAAGCCCTAAACGGGCAACACAGTAACGCGCCTGAGTGGTGTTCATACCGTCAAGAAAACTCAGGAGATAAACCCGCCAGGGTTCAAGTTTTTCCTCAAGATAGAGTAATTCATACCAGGAGACCACCTCTTTGGCCGCCTGCAGCCGCTCGATACGACGTTCCGGTTTGAACTGGCCTTTAAGATCAGGAAATATTTCATGCCAGAGTTTAAGCCCCCGAATCCGCTCAAAAATCGGTACCGGGTCGGATTCAGCACAGATCAACTGCAGCTCATGCAGAATCCGAAAACCTGAGAGCCGGCGCACGAAACCGATTTTAATCGCATTTTGAATCAAATGCAGAGTCTGGCGACCAATCGTAAAGGAAAATTTCTGCTCAAACCGGATGGCCCGAAAAATCCGGGTCGGGTCTTCAACAAAACTTAAATTATGGAGAACCCGGATACTATGCTCTTTCAGATCACGACCGGCTCCGAAATAGTCCCGCATAATTCCGTAGCTTTCCGGATTGAGCGAAATTACCAGAGTGTTGATCGTAAAATCCCGGCGATAGAGATCGACTTTCAAAGAACTCTGCTCAACCTTGGGCAGACTCGCCGGGGCATCATAATACTCCATCCGGGTACTGGCAACATCAATTTTATAGCCCTCTGCCGTTGAAATCACCGCCGTCCGGAAAGGTTCATGACAATGACTCCGGCAATGATAGCGCTCGCCGTAGGCCCGGGCTAAAGCGATGCCGTCACCTTCAACCACAATATCGATATCCAGATTGGGGCGCCGCAAAAGCAGATCCCGAACCACACCGCCAACCAGGAAAATGCCGACATTGAGACTGTCGGCAAGCTCACCGAGTTGCCTGAAAACCTTGATCAGATCAGCGGGAAAACTCTCCAGCATCAGCGCCTTGACATTTTTCCGGCGCATTTTACTAAGCTCTTTACCCTGAAAGCTCAAATCTGCGGCAACCCCGGACTCGGCATCCTCATCCTGTGCGTAGAGCGCCCGCAGAAGATCTTTACGGGTGATCGCTCCGATGATCCTCTTTTCGTCATCGACCACCGGCAGAAAACGCTGATTGCGTTCAACGATCAGCTCTTTGATCTCTTTGATATCCGCATCAATTCTAATCGGTTCATAATCGGTGGTCATATATTCACTGACATCAAGTTCACGCAGGCCGTGATAGAGCGCCTTTTCCACAACCTGACGCGAGATAATCCCGATAAGTTCAGCACCCGTCTCGGCAACTACCGGCAGAACATTGATATTGTAACGGGTCAACATCTCCGCCGCTTGTGCCAACGGTGTAGTCGGCCCGATCGTAAGCACCGATGAGGTCATCAGGTCAGCCGCGGTCAGCGGGGCGATGACCTCTTGTTCCAAGAGTTCAAGCAGACGTTCCCGGCATTGAATCAGAGTCATATCCCGGGTCGAAGCCGAGGCCGCATAATGGTGGCCGCCGCCACCGAAATGGGCCAGCAGGTGACCCATGTCAAGGGCCGGAGTCCGGCTACGGCCGATAATATAAATCTTATCATCCAGCCGCAGCAAGGCGATGACAACCTCATGTCTCTCGATATCCCGCAAGCGATGCACGACCATCGCGATATCCGGAAGATAGTAGTCCCGGCTAGCCTCAACCAGCACCACCTTCTGTCCGTGCGGATAGATGATCCGCTGCGATAACAGGAGATCATTGAGCAGCGATACCTGTTTCCGATCAAGCGGATTGTTAATCACTCCGGCCACGGTTTCAAGGTTGCCGCCCTGTTCCAAAAGCCAGGCCGCTGCCTGAAAATCGCGCCCGGTCGTCCCGGCAAAGGTCAGAGAACCGGTATCTTCGTAGAGACCGATCAACATTACGGTTGCTTCATCAACCGACAGTGTAATCTCTTTTTCCCGGAGTTTTTCGGTCATCAGGGTGACCACCGCCCCGACTTCGGCGATCTCGGCCAGGGCGACCCCGGTCAAGTCGTCCGCAGTCGCCGGATGGTGATCGTAAACAATCACCTCAACTTCTTCGCGGGCCGCAACTGCGGCAAAATTACCGATGCGGCTCTTCTGCCGGGTATCAACCACAATCAGACGCCCGATATCTGCCGTATCGATATCTTTCAAACGCTTAAAAGGAAAAGCATAGCCGCAGGAACGAAAGAGAAAATCATGGAGACTGCGCTCAGGGCTGCCGGGCAGCACCATTTCCGCTTCCGGATAAAGATGGCGGGCGGCCAGCATCGCCGCCAGGCCGTCGAAATCAGTATTGATATGAGAAGTTATTACTTCGATCATTTAAGAACGCTCTCGGGGATGAAATTTACGATAAGCCTCTTTCAGGCGTTCGGCATCAACCTGCGTATAGATCTGGGTTGTGGCCAGGTCAGCGTGACCCAAAAGGGTCTGCACAATCCGCAGATCGGCTCCGCCGGAAAGCAGATGGGTCGCAAACGAGTGCCGTAACAGGTGCGGATAAACCTCCTGTTTAATCCCGGCCTTAAACGCGTAACGCCGGATATTTTTCCAGAATCCCTCACGGCTCAGAGCATTTCCTGAACGATTCAGAAATATATATGAGGAACTCTTTCCATGCAGCAGTTTGGAACGGCCCTTTTTGATATAATCACGCAAATTCCGGATAATTTGCAGCGGCAGGGGCACCACCCGCTCTTTATCACCTTTGCCGATCACACTTAAAAAACCTAAATTAAAGTTCACCTGCTGCAATTCAAGCTTGACCAGTTCACTGACCCTGAGACCGGCCCCGTACAGAACTTCGAGCATAACCCGGTCGCGCTCACCGAGCGTAGTTTCGGGATCGGGAGCCGCCAGCAGCGCCTTGATCTCAACCACACTCAAAACCTCCGGCAGGTGTTTGTCAAGCCGCGGCAGATCAAAACCGGCCAGCGGCTGACGCTTAATCTCACCCTTGACCAGCAGGTACTTGAAAAATGAGTTGAGAGCCGAAAAACGCCGGCGGATGGTCCGCCGCGCGTAACTCTTTTTCAATAAAAAGATGTAATCGCTTACCTGACTCTGCGAGAGAGACTCCGGCACCTTCACCCCGGCATCATCAAGAAAACGGCCGAAGTGCTCAAGGTCAACCCGGTAGGCGGCAATTGTCGGCCGGGCCAGGCCCCGCTCGAGAAGCAGATGATCGAGAAAACGTTCAACCTGATCTGCATACATAGCGGGAAGACCTGTAAGAGCATTTATTTGCGGGTTATCCCGCGTTAATTAGTTTTTTCTTCGCCGAACTCACGCATGGCCGGCGCGTCCTGATCAATCGGTGAAAGCATGGCAATCGCGTGTTTATAGATCAGATGGCTGGTAAAATCGTCGTTAAGTACCAGCGTGTGCGTGTCAAAGCTGCTGATCCGGCCCTCTTTTGCCGTCCCGCCGACAAGCTCAACACTCACTCGCCGCCGCTCGCGCCGCAGGCGGTTTAAGAACTGTTCCTGAACATTAGCCTGATGTCGTGTCATATTCCAAATCCCCGCTTTTCTCCCGATTTAAGGAGACCATATCAACCTCTATTCGCCCCGGTTTCCTGATTCAGGCCGACAGAATCGTAACCATTCATTTAACACTCGATAACTGATTAAGCAAATAAAAACCGCAGAAATAGGGTGACATCTGAGTCGCAAACTGCTAAAAAGCGGCGCGTCAAACCAACAAATCAGGTAACAATTGCATTTGAGCACCCGTGACGGTCTTTTTATTAAGATATCATCACCCAATTTTAGAACCAATACGGAAATTAAGATTATGAAAGATTTCAATCGTTATACCGGCACCAGTGAATATATTGTTTCGGAAGAGCTGCAGAATGACGTTAACGTCTCCATTGCCTTAGGACGCCCCCTGCTGATCAAGGGCGAACCCGGCACCGGCAAAACCCTGCTCGCTAAAAGTGTGGCCCAGGGTTTAGATATGGAGCTTCTGACGTGGAACATTAAATCAACCACCAAAGCCCAGGACGGCCTCTATATCTATGATACGGTTCAGCGCCTCAACGACTCCCGTTTTGGCGGCGAAGGAGTTGATGTCGCCAACATTGAAAACTATATCAAGCTCGGCAAACTCGGCGAATCCTTTGCCAACCCGGTGCAATCGGTTGTTTTAATTGACGAGATTGATAAGGCCGACATCGAATTTCCCAATGATCTCCTGGCTGAACTTGACGAAATGAAGTTCTACATTACCGAAACCCAGAGGACAATCACGGCCCGGAACCGCCCAGCCATCATCATCACCAGTAATTCGGAAAAAGAGCTCCCCGACGCCTTTTTAAGGCGCTGCGTTTTTCACTATATTGAATTTCCCGATCAGGAGCTTATGGCCGATATTGTTGAGGTTCATTTTCCCGGCCTTGATAAAAAGATGGTTAAACAGGCGATGGAAGCCTTTTATCAACTCCGTGATCTCGACGGCTTACGCAAAAAACCCTCGACCAGCGAACTTATTGACTGGCTCAAAGCCCTGCTGGCAGCCGGGAAAAACGGCAAAACCGATTTCCAGAAAGAGCTCCCCTTCCTGGGTGCCCTCTTAAAGAATGAAAATGATTATGAAATTGCCGCTAAACACCGCAGTGCTTTCCAGCGCCGCGGTGCTTTAAACAACTTCCGTCGTTAAGAGCGCAATTTATGTTTAACGGATTTTTCTTCTGCCTGCGGGCCCATAAGATCATGGTAACGCCGACTGAATGGCTCGCCCTGATGGAGGCCTTGGATCGCGGTTTTGCGGGCAACAGTCTGGTCTCATTCTACCATTTGAGCCGCTCGCTCCTGGTTAAAACCGAGGCCCTTTTCGATCATTTTGATCTGGCTTTCCGGGAATTTTTTACCGGCCTGGAAGTTCCGCCGGAGATTTTTGATGAGCTCTGGAAGTGGCTCGGTAAAGAGAGCTTAAAAAAAGAACTTGATGCCGATGCCCTGAAAGGTCTGCCAAAATATGACTGGGAAACCGTCAAGAAGATGTTTGAAGAGCGTCTTAAAGAGCAGAAAGAGGAACACAACGGCGGCGGCAACTGGATCGGCACCGGCGGCACTTCGCCTTTCGGCCACGGCGGCTACCATCCGGGAGGCTTAAGGGTCGGCGGTGAATCGGGCGGCGGCATGGCCGTCAAGATTGCGGCCGAAAGAAAATTCAAGGGCTATCGCCGGGATGTCACCCTTGATGTCCGCCAGATCAAAGTCGCCTTAAAAAAACTGCGTCATCTGCGGCGCACCGGCACCCGCCTGGAACTTGATATCGACAAGACTATCGATCAAACCTGTAAAAATGCCGGTGAAATTGACCTGATATTCAGCCCGGAACACAAAAACGACATTAAAATGCTGCTTTTGATGGATGCCGGCGGCTCGATGTATCCCTACGCCCAACTCGTTGACCGCCTCTTCTCCGCGGCAAACTCAGTCAACCACTTCGCCGAGTTCAACCACTACTATTTCCACAATTCAATCTACGACTACCTGAGACCGGAGATCAACGGCCGCGAACGCATCTCCACCGCCCATATTCTCAAAGAGTTAAATCCCGACCACAAAGTAATTCTGGTCGGCGATGCAAGCATGGCCCCGTATGAACTCTTCATGGAAAACGGGATCATCGATTACTATGACAGCAACGAAACCGCCGGGATAGTCTGGTTTGAACGCATCGCCAAACACTTCC
>JAGGTT010000097.1 GCA_021163565.1 Candidatus Tharpella sp. | reverse complement strand
TCCTGCCGGAGTGGCCGTCTTTTTCAAAGTCTTACTCATGGCGATAAATCGATCCTGTAAATACAACAAGGCACGAGAAAAGCGAAATCAACAAAGAATATTTCCGCCTGTTTCGTGCCTTCGCTGTGACCTTAAAATTTTGTTTAAGAAGTGGAAGAGAATGACTCGTATCCCGAACTGCAATTACATTACCGGACATTAGTAATTAATTACCATTAATGCGTAAGATCTTAGTTATCTTTGACATAGTATATGAGTAAGGTCAAGCTCATTTTTCAGCGGTCATGATAAACCTTAAAAACCCCGTAGATACCTTGACAATTGTCAATTTATGGTTATGTTATAATAATAGGCCACAACCTTCCAGAGACTTTCGATAAGTTGTGACTTTTTTTTCGAGACGGCAAAACTTACATAATAAGACCGTCTTAACCAACTTAAATTCAACTACTCACAAGTTATAAAATATCATTGCTGTCTGGCAGGCAATTTGTATAGACCAATTCTAGGGATATGGGTTGTTTTCTGGAACGTCTCGAAAAATTTTGTTGTTTTTCCCAGCAAATATAGCCAAAAAATTGCGACTGTCTGAGCGAGGAACGAACGAGTTTCGCAATTTTGGCGTAATGAGCGCTGGAAAAACAAAAATTTTGCGTAAGAAGTGGAAGAGAATAACCCATGTCCCGGGTTGCAATCACCTTACCGGACAGCAGTAATAAAATATAAAAATTAAAACGGAGGTTTTTTAATATGGATACCAGTAAATTTACACAAAAAAGTCAGGAGGCCGTAGCCACCGCCCAGGAGCTGGCTTTACGCCGCCATCATCAACAGATCGACACCGAGCACCTGATTCTGGCTCTGCTTGAACAGCCCGAAGGGTTAGTTCCCCGCTTACTGGAAAAGATTGGAATCGCTAGCGGAGCAGTCGAAAATGCGGTTTCAGAGCAACTTGCCAAGATTCCTGCAGTGACCGGGACCGGCAGCGGCGGCCAGATCTATATGAGTCCGCGTCTGGGCCAGGTTTTCGTTAAAGCCAAAGATGAAGCGGAACAGTTCAAAGATGAATATGTCAGCGTTGAACATCTTCTTTTAGCTGCGGTTTCAGTCATCAATGATCCTCTTACCACCCTCTTTGACGGTTTCGGCATCAACCGGGAGAAATTGCTTTCGGTTTTAACTGAAGTCCGCGGCCATCAGCGGGTTACGAGCCAGAATCCGGAGACCACCTATCAGGCTCTGGAAAAATACGGTACAGACCTGACCAAGGCTGCTGCCAAAGACAAACTTGATCCGGTCATCGGCCGCGACGACGAGATCCGCCGGGTCATCCAGGTGCTCTCGCGCCGGACCAAAAACAATCCCGTCTTAATCGGTGAACCCGGAGTCGGCAAAACTGCTATCGCCGAAGGACTGGCGCAACGTATTTTTGTTCAGGATGTACCTGAAAATCTTAAAAACAAACGCCTGATTTCACTCGATATGGGAGCACTTATTGCCGGGGCTAAATTTCGCGGTGAATTTGAAGAACGTTTAAAGGCAGTCTTAAATGAAGTTAAAGAGGCCGCCGGTGATATCATCCTTTTTATTGACGAACTCCATACTGTGGTCGGGGCCGGCAAAACCGAAGGTTCAATGGATGCCGGCAATCTCTTAAAACCGCTACTGGCCCGGGGCGAACTCCACTGTATCGGTGCCACTACCTTAAATGAGTACCGTCTCTATATCGAAAAAGATGCCGCATTGGAGCGCCGCTTTCAACCGGTCAAGGTTGATCAGCCGACTGTGGAAGATACGATATCAATCCTGCGTGGCTTAAAAGAACGCTATGAGGTGCATCACGGTATTCAGTTTAAGGATACCGCTTTAGTTGCGGCCGCGACTCTGTCGCACCGTTATATAAGTGACCGTTTCCTGCCCGATAAAGCGATTGACTTAATCGATGAGGCCGGTGCCAAGCTGCGGACTGAGATTGACAGCATGCCAAGTGAACTGGACGAGATAACCCGGAGAATCATGCAGCTTGAAATAGAGCGTGAAGCCTTGAAGCGCGATAAAGACAAGGCCTCGCGCTTGCGGCTGGAAAAGATCGAGCAGGAACTGGCCGAATGGCAGAGCAAAAGCAAAACCGTAACCGCGCGCTGGCAACTGGAAAAAGAGATGATTGCCAACCTGCGCGAGATCGGTAAAAAGATCGAAGAGGTCAAAGTCAAAATTGAACATGCCGAAAGGGAGTATGACTTAAACAAAGCCGCAGAACTTAAATATGACCGCCTGGCGACCCTTGAAAAAGAACGCAAAGAAGCTCGTGACAAGATCCTTGAGAACCAGAAAAGCGGCCGTTCTCTTTTGAAAGAGATTGTCGATGAAGAGGATATCGCCGAGATCATCAGCCGCTGGACCAGTATCCCGGTCAGCAAACTGCTCGAAGGTGAACGGGAGAAACTGCTCCACTTAAATGAGCATCTCCATAAAAAGGTGGTCGGCCAAGAGGATGCCGTACAGGCAGTCGCCGATGCCGTGATCCGGGCCCGGGCCGGAATCAATGACCCATTGCGACCTCTGGGCAGTTTCATCTTCTGCGGCCCGACCGGAGTCGGCAAAACCGAACTGGCCAAAGCTCTAGCTGAATTTCTCTTTGACGATGAGAACAATCTGACCCGCATCGACATGTCCGAATATATGGAAAAACATTCTGTCTCCAGACTCATCGGTGCGCCTCCGGGCTACGTTGGTTACGATGAAGGCGGACAATTAACCGAAGCGGTGCGCCGCAAACCCTACTCGGTAATTCTCTTTGATGAAATCGAAAAGGCACATCATGATGTCTTCAATATTTTGCTGCAGATTCTAGATGATGGCCGACTGACCGATTCTCACGGCCGCGTGGTCGATTTCAAGAATACGGTGATCATTATGACCTCGAATATCGGCAGCCAGTTTATCGTTGAAAACATGGCCCCCGGAGAGGAATCGGAAGAGAGTTTTGCCCGGGTCAACAAAACCGTGCTTGAGACGATGAAAGTCGAATTCCGGCCCGAGTTTCTCAACCGGATCGATGATATTATCGTCTTTCATGCATTAAAGCGTAAAGATCTCGAGAAGATCATCACCATTCAGCTTGGGGAATTGGCAAAACGTCTGGCCGAAAAGGAGATCAAACTTAATCTTACTCCGGAAGCCGTCGCTTTTATTGCCGAATCTGGTTACGACCCGACTTACGGCGCCCGGCCTCTGAAACGGGCGTTGAAAAATCTTCTTGAAACCCCGCTGGCCTATGCAATCATGGCCGGAGAGGTCAACGACGGCGATACAGTGAATGTGAAAATCGAAGGAGATAAGCTGATATTTAATTGATAAACCGAATTTTCCTGACGACCGCTCAAGGTTAGAAATTCAAATAATAAAGGCCTGGAGACTTATTTTTCTCCGGGCCTTTTCCGTTGGAAATCAGTGCTGAAAACAAACCTAGCTGCGCAGGTTATAACCCCGCCATAAAAGCCACAAGGCCCAGGCCGAACTCAAAAGGAAGAAAATCAGACTGACTTTGAGGCTGGTTCCAACCTCGATCTCGGAAACCCCGAGACAGCTGTAGCGGAAGCCGTCGACAAAATAGAAGAAGGGATTAAAATGGGAGGCCCGCTCCCAGAATGGCGGCAGATCCTGGATCGAAAAGAATACTCCACTTAAAAAAGAGAACGGCACAATTACAAAATTCTGAAAGGCTGAAATATGATCCCATTTATCGGCTATAATCGCGGAAACCAGACCCAGAGCACCAAGAGAACTGGTACAGAAAAGAGTGAAGGCCAGAGCATAGAGAGGATGTTTGACCGGCACCAGGCTGAAGCTGCAGGCGGCCAGCCAGACTCCGGCTCCCACCAGCACCCCGCGGACAATTGCGGCCCCGACAAAGGCGGCATAAATCTCAAAATCTGAAATTGGGGCCAGCAAGACAAAAATCACATTGCCGTTAAGCCGTGATTGAAAGAGACTCGAGGAGCTGTTGGCAAAAGCATTCTGGAGCATCGCCATGACGATGAGACCGGGAATCAGAAAAGTCAAATAGTCGATTCCGGGCAGCATCTGGCGACTGTTCGAAATCACCGAGGAGAAGATCAGAAGATAGAGCAGAACCGTAATCACCGGGGTCAATATCGTCTGAATCGAGACCTTGAGAAAACGCCAGATCTCACGTGCCAGAAGAGTATAAAAACCATAATAATTAGTCATTATTCTCCCCTCCCCCGGTCAGTTCGCTGTAAATCTCCGTCAAACCGGGTTCATGGATTCTCAAATCGGAGAATTTTACTCCGGCCCCATCAAGCGCAGCCAAAACCTCACCAATGTGATCTTGTTCGCGGTGAAGCCGCAACAAGAGCTCACCGGCGGGAGCTGCTTCCTGCTTTAGCGCAAGTTCTGCGGGAAGCTCGAGACGACTCTCCGGTAACAACTGCAGTCGAAGCTGACGCCATCGGTAACGGCTCAAAAGTACATCCTTAGCCGCGTTGGCAACCAGCCGGCCCCGATCCAGAATGGCAATTTCACCACACATACTTTCAGCCTCTTCAAGATAGTGTGTGGTCAGAATAATCGTATGTCCTTTGCGGTTGAGAGAACGAATAAACCGCCAGAGTCGCTCTCTTAAAGCGACATCAACACCGGCGGTCGGCTCATCAAGAATAACTACCGGCGGCCGATGAACTAGGGCCTGGGCAATCAGAACCCGCCGTTTCATCCCGCCCGAAAGATGGTTCATGGTAGTATCGGCTTTATCTGCAAGGCCCAGTGCCTCCAGCAATTCATCCAGCCAATCCCGGTTTCCGGCCCCTAAACCGAAATAGCCGGATTGCAGAACCAACATCTCCCGGATCGTAAAAAAAGGATCGTAGGCCAATTCCTGGGGCACGACTCCAAGTTTATAACGGGCCTGACGCCACTCTTTTCTGACATCGTGTCCCAGAATCTCAGCGGTTCCCGAGGTCGCCCGAGTTAAACCGGCAAGGATATTTATCAAGGTCGATTTCCCGGCCCCATTAGGACCTAAAAGGGCGAAAAAAGCACCCTCGGCAACGCTTAAATCGATCTCAATCAGGGCCTGTAGCGAGCCATAATTTTTACTTAGATTTTCAATCTCCAGCGCATTCATAAATTCTCAAATAGCAATAAATACTTGACAAAAACATAAAAAATATAATAAGTTCTCCTTTCGCCCGCCATTTAAGCTGACCGCGAAAAAACCAGAGACCAAACCTATCATTAGAAAAAGAGGCGGCGTTTGTGATAATCAGTATTAAGTCATGAGGAGAGATAACATGAACCGCGATAGACATCAAGAAACAACTGAAATCACCAAACTTATTCTCGACGCTGCGGCCAAAGCCCGGGCTGAAATCGGTCCCATCGGCAAACAACCTGCGACCGGGAAAGCGGCAAAATGGCCGATAGAATGCACCATCGGTCCCGGACTCGAAGGAGCGATCGCCTGCGAATCCAAGGTTGGTTACGTTAACGGCAGCGCCGGCATGCTCTCATACAGAGGATATGACATCTTTGAACTCTGTGCCTACTCTACATATGAAGAGGTCTCTTTTCTGCTCCTGCACGGTTATCTGCCCAACAGTGAAGAGCTTAAGGCTTTTGAAGACAAACTTACCAATTACCGGCACATGAATAAGACTTTGCGCCTGTTAATGAGCTATCCGGTTGAAGAGATGAACGCGATGGCGGCACTGAGAATGGGTACCATCTTCATGCGCCAGGAGTTTACCAGCCTCGACCGTGAGGAGGCAAAGCCGAAACTCGACGATGCCATCAGCGCTGACGAAGATTCGATCGCGATGGAGACCAAACCCAGCGGTGAAAGACGTGCTATCTACGAATTCAAAAAGAAAAAATCGAGAAAAAGAAGAAAATCTGACCGGGATGATGCCAGCGGTCTCGAGGCTTGCTACCACCTGATTGCCGGAGTGCCGACAATTACCGCCGCAATTGCCCGGCTGCGGCACGGCCTGATGCCCTACGAACCCTTAAACGAATTAAGTCATGCGGCAAACATCTTCTATATGATGAACGGCCAGCGGCCGACCCCGATTGAAGAACGGGTTCTGGATGTAGCTTTGATCCTGCATGCCGATCACGGCATGAACGCCAGCACCTTCGCCTCAATGGTGGTCGCCTCAACCATGTCCGACATCTATTTTTCCGTCGGTTCCGGCATCGCCGCTTTAAACGGGCCGCTGCATGGCGGTGCCAATGAGCGGGTTATCCATACCTTACATGATATCGGCAGCCCGGAAAATGCCGCAGCCTGGGTCAAAGAGACCCTGGCGAAAAAAGAGAAAGTTCCCGGTTTCGGCCACCGCGTCTACAACACCTACGACCCCAGAGCCAGAATTTTAGGTCCCTTGGCAAAATTTAAGTGTTCCGGCTGCAGCAGCGATATTCAAAATCTGATTACTACTGCCGAACGGGTGGAGCTTGAAGTTATTGAGGCTCTCTCTCAGGATAAGAATATCTTTCCTAATGTTGACTACTACTCCGGCGTAGTCTACACCCGCCTCGGTATCGACCCAGCGATGTTCACCCCACTCTTTGCGGTCAGCCGGGTCGCGGGCTGGACGGCCCGAGTTTTGGAATACATCCAGAAAAACCGGATTTTCCGCCCTCGGGCTCTCTATACCGGTCAATTCAACCGGGAATTCACCAAGATTGATGAACGCTGAACCAAACATAACCGCGGCAAAGAGTGTACGCTGCGAACTGGAACTGCGCGAGAGGAGCCTCTTAGCTCCTTTCGCCGCTTTCAGTGCCGACTCCAAAGGTCGGGCCAGAAAAGAGCCTGAATGCGACTATCGTATGGCCTTTCAGCATGACCGCGACCGGATTATCCACTCCAAAGCCTTTCGCCGCCTGAAATACAAGACTCAGGTTTTTCTGACTCCGAGTGGAGATCATTACCGAACCCGCTTGACCCATACACTTGAGGTGTCCCAGATCGCCCGGACCATCGCCAAGGCTCTGTTCCTAAATGAGGACCTGACCGAGGCCATTGCTTTAGGCCATGATCTCGGTCACACCCCGTTCGGTCATGCCGGAGAGACAGTTTTAAACCGTCTCCATCCCGAAGGTTTCAAGCATTTCAAACAGAGCTTGAGAGTCGTGGATATTCTGGAAAAGGATGGGGCCGGACTTAATTTAAGTTTCGAGGTTCGGGACGGTATTATTAAACACTCAAAAGGTAAAGGGCCGATTCTCTCGCCGGCCCTGGAACATACCGCTGTAACTTTAGAGGGGCGTTGTGTTCGCTTAGCTGACATAATCGCCTATGTCAACCACGATCTGGATGATGCTATCAGAGCCCAGG
Organism: Candidatus Tharpella sp.; assembly: GCA_021163565.1. Classification (GTDB taxonomy): domain Bacteria; phylum Desulfobacterota; class Anaeroferrophillalia; order Anaeroferrophillales; family Tharpellaceae; genus Tharpella. The sequence goes on along the minus strand of JAGGTT010000097.1, from coordinate 2,266 downwards.
CGATTTCCGCTGATGAAATCCCGCTAAAATGTCAGAAGGTTCTGGGGAAAACCCATCCCCAGCGAATCAACAGCATGGTTACCGACATTATTGATGTCAGCCGCCAGATCCCCGGCAGCCTGCAGATATCACCTGAAATTTTAGAAGCTATAACTGATCTGCGTACATTTCTCTTCACTCGGGTCTATGAAAGCCCGGTCGTCTATCGTGATTTCAGTAAAGCCAGTCGTCTGCTCGAAGAGATTTATATCTACCTCAGCAAACACCCGGATGAGTTCCAAACCAAGTATTACCCGGCCTATATCGAAAGTGCGACCCTGGAAGACAATCTGCGTGATTTTATCGCCAGCATGACCGACCGTTATGCTTTTTCCCTCTATGAGAAACTGTTTTTACCGCATCCCTGGAATATTTAAGTAATGCCTGACAATCCTTGTTCAACTGACAATCAGCCTGCTATGCTGTTCCAGCAGCTTGATAGTGAAGAGAAATTCTTTCTTCAGATCACGGCTCTATTAGACAGCGATACCCCGAAAGATGAACTCTTTAGAATTGTTAAAGCCCTGTTTGCAGCTCCCGGCAGCCGCTACCGCTGGAACCCGGCAAAAGCGACAAAAATCCACTCCAAACTTGCTCAACTCGAGCTCCTTGACAGCCATAACCGATGTCATCCGAAGATCCTCGAAGAGGTCGCCCGCAGACCTCTGGAAAAACGGACTCTAGATTTATGCCGCCAGCTTATCCGTTCCTCTTTCATCGACAGAGACAAGCTGACATGCGACACAGATTTCAGCCTCTGCACCCGGACCCTGCGGGATTTCCGTTTAGCTCTCTTCAGCCATGATTTTGAGAGTCTGCAGAAAGCTCTGCCGATTTTCCACCGGGCCACCTACAACCCTGTTTTCCGCCATCCCTACGCCGCCCTGACCATCTATCCGTTTGCTCGGGAGTGGTTCTTAAAACTGCCGCTGCCGTTTCAGTTCACAGTGATTGATGATGTTATCACCCATTCACTGGAAGATTTACAAAAAACATCCGTTTTCGATGATTTCATCAAAGAAAACTTTCCCGCAGAAGATCCGGCCAGCCGCCCTTTTATCTTACTTTACGCCCATAAACTTCTCTTAAGCGGACAGCTTAACGAGCTTGAATCTCTCTACACTCAGCACACGCAGCTCTTTTACGGCAGCGGTCTTAAGGGAGCCCTATCGACGCTTAAAGGCGATCTGGTCACGGCGGCTGCCGAGTTTGCCGGTGACCTTGAATATTCGCATAATCTGAATCCGGATAAAACTCCCGGTTTTGATGCGCCTATTGCCCTCTTTTACACAATCACGGCCGGCCATATTCAGACTGCAACTGACTGGGAAAAGGTGGCCGCCGCGCTGCAGATCGGAGAACAGGAGTTTGCCTACAACCCCTTTACCCGGGATCTGTTTCGGCTGGCGGAAACCTTGCTCCATTTCTTCCGCGGTTTTTCCGAAGAGGCCCGGGAGAGTCTTGACAAAATTGAGAAAAGACCGGAGATATCGATCTTTACCTTGCTCAACAATCTTGTCTCCTACTGGCTCACCGGCAGAGTTGATGATGCAGAGCGGCGAAAACTTGAAAAGATTAAGCAGACGGCAACAGAGAATAATTTCCCATGGATCGCATTGGAGAGTGCGGCCTTGCTTAATCTCAGTGAAAACAAACCGGTAAAAGAGTGTGAGATTTCTCTGCCGGAGCCGCAACTTAAAGTACTGGCCCCGGCGATTAATTTCGAACCCGCCTGGCGCCGCACTCTGAATGCCATCCGTCAGGTAATCCCGAATCCGGGGCTGGAAACCCTGTCAACCAAAGATCAACCTGACAACCGTCTCGCCTGGTTCGTCCAGATAAACCGGGACAACTCTATGCTGCTGACACCGAAAATCCAGAGACGTAACCTCGACAACTCCTGGACTATAGGTCGTAATCTAGCACTTGAGCGGATAAAAAACGGAGTTGAACTGCCCTTTTTCAGCTCCCAGGATCGACGTATTTGTGGTGCTATCCGCCGGGCTGGCAATGATGACGAAAATTTCAACCTCTCCCTGAACCAAAGTCTCATCCTTAAAAAGCTAGTCGGTCATCCCCACATCTTCCGCAGTGACCGGCCCCAAGTACCGGTGATTCTGAACCCGGCTCCGGTTGCGGTTATCATCAACCTAAATTCCGATATCGAGGCCTCATTTACAATCCGTCTAGAACCCGATCTTAAAGGCCGCAACTGTATCGTTAAAGC